>CAZJOG010000061.1:0-11771 GCA_964547565.1 uncultured Desulfovibrionaceae bacterium | reverse complement strand
TAAAGAATTTCAATTCGAATTATTATTTCCATTAAATTTAAAAATTAGTTTGATTCGAAAAATAAATACTACTAATTTTCGTATTCCAAAAATATTAAGCGGTGAAAAACTTTTATTAACAAAAGTAATACGCCACACAAAACTCCACCTTTGACCCAGTTGGCATTTGTTGCCCAAAGCCAACAATATTCTTGCAAAACTTTTTATTCCGCGAGGAAAGCGCGACTTTTTTGAGGCAGAAGGCATTTGCGCACGTCAAAGTTTTGGAAGCCATGAATGATATGGTATAAGGAAACTTGCCACAAAAAAGTCTCGCTTTCCTCGCGGCAATAAGGGGGTTTGGGGGGGTTACCCCCCCAAAAGGAAAAAACATGGAATTATCAACAAACGACAAAAAGATACTGGACATTATCCAAACGGCTTTCCCTCTTACGCCGCGGCCGTATGCCACGCTTGGGCAGTTGCTTGGCATGACGGAAGAAGAGGTTTTTGCGTCTGTGCAGGCCATGAAGCAAGGCGGGATAATACGGCGGCTTGGGGCAAATTTCCAATCCGCAAAATTGGGTTTTCGTTCCACGCTTTGTGCGGCAAAGGTACCGGAAGAAAAGATGGAGCAATTTTGTGCGGCTGTGAATGCCTTACCCGGGGCCACGCACAATTATTTACGCCGGCATGCGTACAACATTTGGTTTACGCTTATTGGCCCTTCCTGGGAGGATGTGTGCAGGACGCTGGAGGCGCTGGAGGCGGAAAGCGGGATTAAAATTTTGAATTTACCTGCCACAAAGCTGTATAAAATACGTGTAGACTTTGCGATGGAGTAGTATGGAAAAAGAGCGGGAAGCACCCCTTTTGGAGGTAAAACATCTTGGCCGCATGTTCCGCAGCCGTTCCGGCCTTATGGGGGAAGAGCGGGAAGTGTGGGCCGTGCGCGATGTTTCCTTTTGCCTTTACGCCGGGGCAACCTTAGGACTTGTGGGGGAATCCGGCTGTGGAAAATCAACAGTCGCAAAACTTATCACAGGTCTGTTAAAACCCGGCAAAGGGGAGATTCTATGGAACACAAAGATGTTCCCGCCAAACACGCCACTTTCCCGTAAAGTGCAGATGGTGTTCCAGGATCCTTTTTCCTCGTTAAACCCGCGTTTAAAAATAGGCACAAGTGTGGCGGAGTCTTTGCTTTTGGCGCAAAAAGCGGAAGGAAAAAAAGAAAGCCGCAAAAAAATGAAACAGCATGTTATGGAAATGCTGGAAAAAGTGGGTTTATCGCCGGATTTTTATGGCAGATACCCGCATGAATTTTCCGGGGGGCAGCGTCAGCGGGTGGCTATAGCGCGGGCGCTTATCACAAAGCCGCGTTTGCTGATATGTGACGAGCCGGTTTCCGCATTGGATGTTTCTGTGCAGGCCCAGGTGTTAAACCTGCTTAAGGATATGCAGGCAGAATACGCGATGGGCATGTTGTTTATTTCCCATGATATTGGGGTTGTTTCGTACATGAGTGATTCAACGGCGGTTATGTACAGGGGAGAAATTGTAGAGCAGGGGCAGACAGATATTTTGCTGGATACGCCCAGCCATGCGTACACACAAAAACTGCTGGCCAGTGTGCCTTCGGTATTTTAGCCATGCCAATTACATCACCAGACACATCCACTCCCCATTCGGTGTTTTCCGGTCTTTCCCAGCAGGAGCATATTCCCTACAATGTGTATCTGGATATTTCGAATATTATTTTCAGCAGTCTGGATATAGAAATTGTTTTGGAGCAACTGGTAAAATATTTTGCTAAAACTCTGAATCTCAGTGGGATTGGTCTTTTTGGGCTGGATGCGGAGCGCAGGGAAATTCTTGTACTGGCAGATACCAGCCTGGGCCGCAGCAAACGCCTGAACAGGGTAATAGCTATTTCGGAAGAGCTGGAAAGCGCTTTGCGTAAAAACAATTTACTGCTTACAGAAAACAGTTTTTTCCCGCAACTTTATGGCAATACCCATGAAAACCCGGTGTTAAAGCAGTTTTTTGGCAGTTTTTGGGACCAGCCTGTGGCAGTGATGCTGGTGCCGCTTTTTAACAGTGAAGACAGCTTTTATTCTCTCACCATGTATTCCTTTACGTGTAATGCCTTTTCCACGCAAGATCTGGCTTTGTGCACGGCATTACGCCAGCCTCTGACTATGGCTTTTGCCAATATGCTGGAATATAAAAAGCTTACACACTATAAAGAAGATTTGGCACTGCGCAACAGTCTTTTAAGCGCAAAACAAAATGGCGCGGTAAAAGAATTACTGACAGATTCCAGTGTCACCCTGCGGCCTCTTGTGGAAAACCTGCCTTCTATTGCTCAAACAGATTCCACAGTGCTTTTGCTGGGGGAAACAGGGGTGGGGAAGGACTTATTCGCTACAGCTATCCATCAGCTTTCCGACAGAAAGGATAAACCTTTTGTTAAGGTAAACTGCGGTGCCATACCAGATTCCCTGATAGATTCCGCGCTGTTTGGGCACGAACGCGGGGCTTTTACAGGCGCGCATAACCAGCAGCTTGGGTATTTTGAACAGGCGCAAAATGGCACACTTTTTTTGGACGAAATAGGGGAGCTTCCCTTCCCTGCGCAGGCCAGGCTTTTGCATGTTGTGCAGTTCAGGGAAATAAAGCGGGTGGGCAGCAAGGATCTTATCCGCTTAAATATCCGCATTATCGCAGCCACCCACCGCGACTTACCCCGTATGATACGGCAGGGGCTTTTCCGGGAAGATTTATGGTACAGACTTAACATTCTGCCCCTGACAATCCCGCCCCTGCGCCAGCGTTTGGACGATTTGCCGCATATGGCTGCCCAGATTATCCGCAAAAAATGTATGGAAATGAATATCCGCGTGATACCAAGCCTTGGCGCGCAATCCCTGGCACTTATGCAAGCCTACCACTGGCCCGGCAATGTGCGGGAGCTGGAAAATATGCTGGAGCGCGCCCTTATACTCCACCGCGGGGCGGGGCAAATAGAAATTCCGCCAAGTTTTTTTGCCAGACCCGGCGCAGAAGACATACAGCAGGCGGAATATACTCTGGCAGAACAAGGGGCTGGGCCTGCCCATACAAATGCCACAGATGGGCAGATACCTGCCGGGCAGTTAACGGGAGAGAAAACAACCAGACAACATACAGAGGCAGGTTTGTTCCCCGGGGGAAATCCACATAAAGAAACACCACCTGCCGGTTTAGTAAGCACACTGGACGAGGCCATGGCGGCCCATATACGTCTGGCAATTTCCGCGGCCCACGGCAAAATACAAGGTACACATGGCGCAGCCGCGATACTGGGATTAAAACCAAGCACCCTGCGTTCCAAAATGAAAAAACTGGGTATCACCGAGCGCGCATAAACTTTTGCGAAGGGGATGGCTCCCACACAGCTGTATTTTCCAGATAATGGGCAACAATACCCATTATCTGGAAAAAAGTTCTAGAGCATTTCCCTATTGATTTGAGAATAACCCAGAATGTTTTGGGAATTGCTCTAGGAGAGCAACAGGCGTTTGGCTGCTTCGTCCTGCACTTCTGTGATAAACGGGATACCGGTTTCACGTTCTGTTTCGCGGTTAATGGAAGCAAGGTCTGTGCGTGCCAGTTCGTCAACGCCAAACTTGCGCGCCCCTGCCATAAGCTGCTGCAGGCCTGCGCCAATACGGTCAAGGTGTGTCCACATGGCTATGGCACCGTAAGGGATATTGGCTATTTCCTTTTTGCCCACTTTTTCTTCCACAGCGTGGTAACCGGCAAAAATGGTTTCCACACTTTCGCCAATATCAGAAACAGATTTTGGCAGTTTATCCCAGTTCCCGCTCACTTTTTCGCGGCGGTCAGGGTTAAGGGCGCCTTCCACATTGGCGCCAAGGAAGCCCGGTATCATCATAGACCGGCCCAGGCACACAAGTTTGGCATACGGCGCGCAAAGAGCAAGAGCCTTAAAAATCTGGCTGGGCTTGGCAAGGCCACCACCAAGGGAAAGATCCGGCACACGGCGGCCATTACTGGCCAAAATGGCGGCGTATTCGGCGGCTTTGGCGTGCAGAAGAATGGAAGGCACACCCCATGTTTCCATCATATCCCACGGGGACATACCTGTGCCGCCACCAGCGCCGTCTATGGTTAAAAGATCCAGCTTGGCTTCGCCTGCCAGTTTAAGGGCAAGGGCCAAAGCTTCCATACCATACGCGCCTGTTTTAAGCGAAATAGAGCGGAAGCCAAGGCGGCGCAGGCTAATAACCTGGCTATGGAAGGCTTTTTCCACCTGCTCGGCATTTTTCAGGGCTGTATAACCAAGGCGGCTATGGCGGGCAAAATGGCCAACAGAGCCGTCTTTATACGCGGCTTGCACAGCGGGCAAACTGGGGTCAGGGTCTACAAGATAGCCGCGGTTTTTGAGAAACTTGGCGTATTCAATATCATTAACTTGTATTTCGCCGCCAATGTTTTTGGCGCCCTGTCCCCACTTAAGTTCCATGGTGACTTTATCGGCGTATTTTTCGGCAATATATTCCGCCACACCATTGCGGGTATCTTCCACATTCATTTGTACAATAATGCCGCCATAGCCGTCATAATAACGCAGGTAGGTCTGGATGCGGCGGTCAAGTTCCGGCGCGCTGACAATACGGCCATGCTTGATTTCACTTTTTTTGTCCACGCCCACAACATTTTCACCCACAACAACAGGCACACCGCAAAGTGCACAGCCAACAGCAAAAGAGTCCCAGTATTTTGCGGCAATAAAAGTAGAGCCAAGGGCGCCTGTCATCACAGGGTAACGGCACACAGTTTCTTGCTTGGTGCCAAAGGTGGTTTCCAGGGAAACGTCGGTAAACAGGGTGTCACCTGTTTTGGCAAGGCCTTTGGGCGCGCCTTTGGCGCCATATAAATGGCCCTGGATACGCAGGGAATTGTAGGATACCCCTACTTCACCCGTATTATCACTGCCGGCGGTAACAGTACCAAAATCACGCGGGTAAAGAAGATCGCGCCCAACCATGGAACCAAGCCAGGTTTCGCATTTGCCCTGGCAGTCGGCGCGGCAAAGGGAGCAAAGGCCGGATTCGCAGGGTGTGCCACGGTTTGTGGTACCAAGCACGTCGTTGTTCTTCATCTGGGACATGGAAGACTCCTTAAAATAGACAAAATTGTAAAAATATAAACTTGGGCTTTTTTCTTTCTAAATGTTTTTCCTGCTCTAAGCAAGCATTTTTTGTAGGCATTTCTAATATCCATGTGCCAGAATGGACAAATTGGGGTGTTTTGTAGTTTGACAAAATTGTTAAATTTGACACATACGCAACAGATTGACAGGAAACAAAAAAGGCCTAAAATATCAAATTAACGCAGTCATACATTTTTTGTCCGATGGAGGCTTGCCATGGAAACAATCAGCCCAACTGAAGCTAACCGGCATTTTTTAAGCCTTTTAAAAGAAGTTGCCAAGGGTACATCCTTTGCTATTATATCGCAGGGTAAACCCGTTGCGTATATACAAGCCACACCTTCGGAAGAGCAAAAACTGCAGAAAAGTAATACCCGGGAAAAAAAAGATTTTTTTGCCTCTCTTGCCGCACAGGGCCAAACAGGTACCCCAAGAAACTGGACCCGGGACGAACTTTATGAAAATATTGGCTGAGTGTTGCAGGTGTTCGCATGAAAATCGCATTGGACACAAATATTCTTGCCTATGCCAGCGGGGCAGATAATAAACAACTGGAAACATTGCAAATATTATCCTCACTGCTTGCGACCGATATTGTACTGCCTGCCCAATGCCTGGGGGAATTGTATAATGTTTTGGTCCGAAAAAAAAATATCCCAGTGGCCATTACCCAGCAAATTATCATGGAGTGGGCAAGGCTCTTCCCTGCTTTAGGTTCAAGCTGGCAAAGCTTCCAAACAGCCATGGAAATAGCGGCGATACACCATTTGCAGATATGGGATGCTCTGGTACTTGCCATTGCAGCAGAAAACCATTGCCATGTTCTGCTTTCAGAAGATATGCACCATGGGTTTACATGGGGCAACCTTACTGTTCTTAACCCTTTCCGCAAACCATCCCATCCACTCTTAGCCCCTTTTTTAACACCATGACAAGCACCCCACATTTTCCCGGCAATTCCCAAGACCTTGGCGCGCTCCTTCTTACAGCCCTGCAATTTGAACACTGGCTGCGGTATTTTTTTCTCCCGCCAGCTGACGATACAGACGCTAAGGACACGGAAACAGAAGAAAACAGCCCAGAGTATCTGGCTTTTCCTCCAGAATGGGAAGCCTGCATCCAAAAGGACTGCCCCCATCTTGCCCCTCTGGCCCATATTCTCACCAGCCAGCCAATCTCTTTGGATTACGCGCGCCAGACGGTCTTTTCCTTTGTGCAGCAACAAGCCGGTATGGACGAAAAAACCTTCCAATCGATTTTGCCAAACCTTGTGGATGACCCCATTTTTCGCCGTAATCTGGATGCGTTCCATGGCTTTGTGGAGGCAGAGTCAGAAGCGGAATACGCAAACGGCCCTAAAGCCCCTGTTTCTTTTACAGAATGGCTGAAGGAAAACGAAGCATGGGCCAAAGAAAACGCCAACTTGCGTGTAACAACCATACCAGTTTACGAAAAACCGGCAGAATAAGCGTGCGGGATTTTATAAACTCAGGGAACAGGCGCGGTGCAAGTGAGCATAGTTTCCCCCACAGCAAACTCTCCCTCCCACAGGGGCAGTGCGCAAAACACCCTGCCCAGCCATACGGCCCGCCAAGCGTGAAGTTTTAAGCTTTCTCCGTCTTTTTCCCCATACTTCCCGTCACCCCAAAGTGGAAAACCACGGCTGGCGCATTGCACCCGTATCTGATGGGTTCTGCCTGTTAAAAGCCGCACCCGCACAAGACTGGCAGGGTGCTTTTGCTGAATACATGTCTGGCGCACGCATGTGTACTCCGCTCTGGCGCATTTGGCCTGCGGGTTTCCCGGCTGGGATACCACCATTTTTTCCTGCGTGCCCACACGTTTTTTTTCCAAAAAATCTTCCAGTATCCCCTCTGGATACGGCCAAAAGCCATGCACCCAGGCCAGGTATTCTTTTTCCAGATGGCTGTGTTCATCCGCCAGCGCTTCCTGTAAAGCCCGTTGGTTGGCGTAGGTTTTGCCAGCAAACACCAGGCCGCTGGTGTCTTTATCCAACCTGTGGGCAGGCGCAGGGATATACGCCGCCGCTCTGTACAAATCCGCCATTTCTGAAGCCAGACTGCGTGTATGCCCGGTTCCGCCCTGGCTGGGAAAACCCGCCTTTTTATTCACCACCAGCACAGTATTATCTTCAAACACGGGGGAATAGGTTTGTGGTTTTTTTTCTTGCGGGTTTTGCCGGAATGCCGGCCTCTTTGCCCCCGGAACATCCCCATGCGCCGCTTCAGGCCGCGTATCTTTTTTATGCGCAAATGGCGGCACCCTGACAATATCCCCTTCATCCACCCGCGCAAAAGGTTGCGCCCTTTTGCCATTAAGCCTTACCTGGCCTGTGCGCACCCATTTATGTAAAAAAGGCGCATCCGCCTCTTCCAGACGGCGCGCCAAAAAAGCCACAAGCTTTTGCCCGGCTTCTGCCTGCGATACAGAAAGCCCGGCCTGCCCGTTACTGTCCAACAAGGTTTGCCCTTTTTCTTAAGGCTTCTTTGATAATAGCAAGGTCTTCCGGCCGTGCCTGCAAGGCCATTTCCGCAGAGCCCCCAAAGCAGCGGAAAATATCCCCGCTGTCGTCAAATTCCACAAACCCGGCAGAAATAGCCCTGGCATAGGGCAAAACATCCCGAAAATCCCCATGGTCTACACGCCGGGGGAATAAAAAGGCTATGGGCTGACCCGTAAAATCTTCCATAATAAGGTATTTCATATTGCCTCCACTTTCTTTATCTTAGCGTTTTCCCCCCCCAATGCCAAGCGCTTTTTCCTGTGAAAAAAAATGCTCGACCTTTGGAAAAAGATGGGCTATATGTGGGTACTTATATGGAACAACAACACGGCATTCTTGTTTTAGATAAACCCCAGGGACTTTCCTCCGCGCAATGCGTGGGGCGTATAAAGCGCCTTGGGCAAAAAAAAATAGGCCATGCCGGCACCCTTGACCCTATGGCAACGGGCGTTTTGCTTGTGCTTTTGGGCCAGGCGACCAAACTTTCCCCCTACCTGCTGGAAGCGGGCATGAAAACCTATTCCGGCGAAATTGCCCTTGGCTCCCAAACAGATACATGGGACGCGGACGGCCAGATTGTGGCAGAAAACCCCGTTCCCCCGCTTACGCCCGAACTTTTGACAGCGGAAATATCCCGCTGGGTAGGCGAATCTGACCAGCCTGTCCCCCCGTATTCCGCCGCCAAACACGAAGGACAACCCCTTTACAAACTTGCCCGATTGGGAAAAGAAACCCCAAAAAAGGTAAAACATATCACTATTTCGCACGCCGAAATGTTGGGTTTTGGAATGGCCGAAACCCCGGTTGTGCGCTTCCGTGTGACATGCTCCTCCGGCTCCTACATACGATCCCTGGCCCACAGCTTGGGGATGCGCGAAAGCCTTGGTTCCTGCGGCGCACACCTGCGCCAGCTCACACGGGAATACAGCCACCCTTTTTCCCTCGCACAGGCCGTTTCTCTGGATACCCTGCTTGCCGAGCCAGAATCTCTCCCCGCCTTTGTTGTGCCTATGGAGGCCGCCCTTAACTGGCCCACCCTCCTTCTCACCACCGCTGAAATTGGCCTGGTGAAAAATGGCAGAACTATTGCCCACAGGCCCGACTTTGGGAACTTTTTTCCCACAAGCCGCGCCTTCCTGCAAGCACCCGGCGGCGAACTTTTGGCCCTTGCCCAGGCTTACCCTCCTGATACGGATACTCCCCTGCCGCACTGGAAAATACTTAGGGGGCTGTTCTCAACCACCTGACCCTTGCTCCACGCAAGGCTTGGAGGATATCGCTGTGGTTATGGATCCCACCCAGAAACAGGCCGTTATTGCCGCCCACGCCAAACACGAAGGCGACACAGGCTCACCTGAAGTGCAAATTGCCCTGCTCACCGCCCGTATTGAAGGCCTGACAGATCACTTCAAAACCCATAAAAAAGACTTTCACTCCCGCACAGGTCTTCTGAAGCTTGTTGGTCAACGCCGCAAACTTCTTAATTACCTCAAAACAACCGATGTGCAACGCTACCGCGCCCTCATCGAAAAACTTGGCCTGCGGAAGTAATTTTTTTGGGGGGAATATTGTATATTTCTCCCCGCCGCAAACCCAAATACATCTTTTTTGGGAAAGGGGAGGGAGAAAAGTTTTTTATCCACAAAAGGCTTTTCCCCCTCCCCAAAAAACACCAACCCTTTAACCCGTAGAGAAGGAGGATCCGTGGGAAGCAGGGGCAACCCCTTGTTTCCCACGGAGTCTCCTTCACCCACAAGAGGCCATTATGGACTTATTAAAAGGACACCGTGTTACTGCTGTTGCAGACGGTAAAGAGTACATTTTTGAAACAGGTAAAATCGCCCGCCAGGCCAATGGCGCCAGCTGGGTGCAATGTAATGGCACAGTTGTACTTGTTACCGTGTGCGAACAACCCCTTGAAACCCCCAAAGACTTTTTCCCCCTTACTGTAGAATACACAGAAAAAATGTACGCCGCAGGCCGTATCCCCGGCAACTTTTTCCGCCGCGAAATTGGCCGCCCCAGCGACAATGAAACCCTTATTTCCCGCCTTATAGACCGCCCCATCCGCCCCCTTTTCCCCAAAGGCTATGGCAATGAAGTGCAGGTTTTAGCCACCGTACTTTCCGCGGACGAAGACATCATGCCCGATACCCTGTGCATTTCTTCCGCCTCTTCCGCCCTGTGCCTTTCTTCCATCCCCTTTGATGGCCCCATTGCCGGCGGCCGTCTTGGTCTGGTAGATGGCCGCTTTATTTTAAACCCCACCCGCAAGGAACAGGCCCGCAGCCTTATTAACCTTGTGTTTGCCGCCTCCCGCGACGCCGTTGTTATGGTGGAAGGCGAAGCGGAGTTTGTAACAGAAGCCAAAATTATGGAAGCCCTGGACTGGGGCCACAAAGCCATCCAGCCCCTTATTGAAGCCCAGGCCAAACTGGCGGAACTTGCCGGCAAAGAAAAAGCCGTTTTTGTCCCTAAAGAAGAAAATACGGAATTACTTAACCTTGTGGAAAAACTGGCTATGGAAGCCGGTTTGGACACTGCCTTGCGTGTGCCTGACAAAATGGCGCGTAAAGATGCCCGCAAAGCCGTAAAAACCAAAATAAAAGAAGCCCTTGTTGCCATGCCGGAATACGCGGCCGGTGCCCCCGATATTTCCGATATTCTGGACAAACTGGATAAAAAACTTGTGCGCCAGCGTATTCTTAAAGAAGGCACCCGCATTGACAACCGCGATGTCAAAACCGTGCGCCCCATTGAAATTGAACCCAGTGTCCTGCCCCGCGCCCACGGTTCCGTCTTTTTTGCCCGCGGCGAAACAAAAAATCTGGCTGTTACCACCCTTGGCAGCAGCAGCGACGAACAACGTGTGGACTCCCTCATTGGTGATGAAAATAAACGCTTTATGCTGCATTACAATTTCCCGCCCTTCTCTGTGGGTGAAGTGAAAAACCCTAAAGTTTCCCGCCGCGAAATAGGCCACGGCGCCCTGGCAGAACGCGCCCTTGCCCCCATTATCCCCCCTGTCGAACAATTCCCCTACACCATCCGCGTGGTTTCCGAAACACTGGAATCCAACGGCTCCTCCTCCATGGCTGCCGTATGCGGTGGTTGCCTTTCCCTTATGGACGCCGGTGTGCCCATTAAAGCACCCGTTGCCGGCGTGGCTATGGGCCTTATTAAGGAAGGCGACGAATATATTGTCCTTACCGACATCTTGGGCGATGAAGACGCCCTGGGCGATATGGACTTTAAAATTGCCGGCACAGCCGATGGCGTCACAGCCGTGCAAATGGACATAAAAATCCACGGCCTGCCCACAGAAGTTATGGCCCGCGCCATGCAACAGGCCAAAGAAGCCCGCATGCACATCCTGGGCGAAATGGCCAAGGCCATCCCCGGCCCCCGCGGCAGCCTTTCGCCTTTTGCCCCCCAGTTTGAAGAAGTGTGGGTCAACCCGGATGTTATCCGCCTTATTATTGGCCCCGGTGGCAAAAATATCAAAGCTATCACCAGCGCAACCGGCGCCTCCGTGGATATTGACGATTCCGGCCGCGTTATTATCTTTGCCCCCACAAAAGAAGCCATGGACCAGGCCAAAGAAATGGTCATGTACCACGACCAGCGCGCCGAACTTGGCAAAAACTACAACGCCAAAGTGCGTCGTATCCTCGAAATTGGCGCCATTGTAGAAATTCTGCCCAACCTTGAAGCCCTTGTCCATATCTCCCAGCTGGATACAAACCGCGTGGAAAAAACAGAAGACGTGGCCCGCCTCGGCGAAGATATGATGGTTAAAGTGATAGAAGTAAACGGCGACCGCATCCGCGCCAGCCGTAAAGCCGTGCTTCTGGAAGAACAAGGCATTGAATGGAACCCGGAAGACACCGCCCGCCCACCCCGTGAACCCCGCGGAGACAGAGGCGACAGGCGTGACCGCGGTGACAGAGGCGACAGAGGCGACCGCCGCCCTCGCAGACAGTAAGAAAATGGGAGACTTTTGGGGGGGGGGGGGGGGGGGGGGGGGGGGGGGGGGGGGGGGGGGGGGGG
>CAZJOG010000060.1:0-11916 GCA_964547565.1 uncultured Desulfovibrionaceae bacterium | reverse complement strand
AAACGCCCCTTTCAGTACACAAACCATACCAAGGTCTTCGTCTTTGTACAAGGCATCTATTTCTGCAGCCATCCACCATTCTTTTTTCTCAGGAAGTTATCCAGGCGCGTGTGCGTGAGCTGGCTGCAGAAATAGATGCCTTGTACAAAGACGAAGACCTTGTTATGGTTTGTGTACTGAAAGGGGCGTTTTTATTTTTTAGTGATCTGGTGCGCCATATGAAAATTTCCCCAAAGATTGAGTTTGTGCGCCTTGCCAGCTATGGGGATACTATGTCTTCCAGCAAAACTATATCCTTTACCAAGGATGTGGAAATTTCTCTGGAAGGCAGGCATGTGCTTATTGTGGAAGATATTGTCGATACCGGCCATTCTATGGATTTTTTATACCGCCAGCTTGCCGCCCGTGGTGCCCGCAGTCTGCGTATTGCCACACTTATTGACAAAAAAGAACGCCGGGAAGTGCCTGTTGAAGCCCACTTTGTCGGCTTTGCGATGGAGCAGGGTTTTATTGTGGGCTATGGACTTGATTATGCGGAAAAATACCGTACATTGCCCGCAATTTATGTTATGGATGGAGAATAAGGTCTTTGGCAAAGTTTTTGCATAATTGAAAGAAATACTTGTTTGTGTTCAAAAAACTGCCACCCAGTACCGCGTCCCCTTTTAAGGTAAAACGCAGGTATTTTGTCTGCAGAACAGAGACCCGGGAGACTTTTGCATGATAATTCAATGCCCGCAATGTAATACCACATATAATATACCGGAGGATAAAATCCGTCCTGGTATGAAAATGCGTTGTACAGTGTGCAAGCATGTTTTCCCGTTTGAGGAAAAACCGGCGGACGAATTTTCCATCCCTTCCTTTAATCTGGATGATCTTGACACTGCAGGCAGTGGTGGGAAAAAACGCCCTGCCGGAAAGAAAAAGGGCAAACCTGTTATCTCTCTCACTCTTATTGTGCTGATGGTGCTGACAGGTACGGGCGTGTATTTGTATAAAAAAACCACCCTTCTTGATCCTGTTGTTAAACCTGTTGTGGAGCGTTTTTTCCCCTCCCCGCCGCCACCACCTGCGCAACCTGCAGAAGACCGTGTGAGCCTGCTTGGGGTGCGTAATATGCGCCAATACACCATTCCCAATGAAAAAGCCGGGGAAATAACGGTGGTGGAAGGCAATGTAGCTAATGGTTTTGACGAACCACGGGAGCTTATTCGCCTTGAACTTACCCTGTATGACGCGCAGGGAAACCCTGTTGTTTCCAAAAGCCAGCTTGCGGGTACCCAGGTTTCACTCTTCCAGTTACAAATTTTAGGCCAGGCAGAGCTGGAACAGGCGTTAAACAACAAGCTGGACATATTGGCAAAAAACACCAATGTACCCCCTGGTGGCATGGTACCCTTTATGCTTGTTGTGTATAACCCGCCTGCGGAAGCTGTTGACTTCAGTGTCCAGATTGTGGACGCCAAAATACCGGAAAAAAAATAACCCGCGGGAAAGAGCGATTATTTTTTCCTCGTGTCTACGTGCGAAAATTTTGAACAACATAATGTCTATGCAAAAAAAAATATTGGTTTTAGGTATAGGGAACTTACTGCTTAGTGACGACGGGGTAGGGGTACATGCGGTACAACTGCTCCAGCAGGAAGAATGGCCACCAAATGTTACCCTTATGGACGCCGGTACCTTTACCCATGATATTTTTTACCTTTTTGAAGGGTACAGCCATATTGTTGTGTTAGATATTGTACACGCAAAGAGGGAACCAGGTTGTATTTTTGTACTTTTGGAAAAAGATTTGCTGGAAAATACTTCCCAGCGCCTTTCCATACACGATATTGACCTCTTAGATTCTTTGCGTATGGCGCACATGCTGCATGGCACCAAACCGGAGCTTCTTATTGTGGGCATGGAACCATACGACTACCTGACGTGGAGTATGGAACTAAGCCCTGTGCTTACCCCGTTTTTTCCTGCTTTTGTGGAAAAAGCGCGGGTGGAAATACAAAAACTTCTTGAAGACTAGCGCTTTTGCGCCTCAGACGAATGACAAACCCCTATGGGGGTTTGCGCCGCCCACCAGCTCACTTCGTTTGCTGGGCGGAAAGGCACGACATTCGGTCATTTAACGGCACGGCAAAGCCGCGCCTATTCCCTCTGTCGGCAGGTTGTTGACTTTGTCAACAACCTGAGGCGCTTTTGCGCCTGTATCTGTTACAGGTAGGGTGAGGCTAACCAAAACGCTCCGTCGCGTATCCGTGCGGCAAGGGAGCGTTTCTGGTAATCCGCCAGCGTAAATTCTGCGGAAATATACCTGTAGCTGTCAAAATATTCCCGCATGGCAGTAGAAAAACTTTTGCTCCATACTTCCACATTTAATTCAAAATTAAGAAACAGGCTGCGTGGGTCTAAATTGGCGGAACCTATCAGGGTGTATTCGTCATCCACCATAAAAAGCTTGGTATGGGCAAAAGGCGCAGGCTGCCAGAAAATGCGTATCCCCTGTTCTATAAGCCGCGGCTGGATATGGGAAGAAGCGTAGTGTACAAAAAACAGGTTGTTTTTTGCAGGCAAAATAACCTGTACTTCTACCCCGCGCAAAACAGCGCTGGAAAGCGCATTCATCAGCTCCCGTGGGGGCAGAAAGTATGGTGTCATAATCCGCACACTGCGCTTGGCGCCATTCACCATACCGCACAATAAATCCAGTATACCCCGTTTTCCCTTCCCCCGACCGACAAAACCCCGCGGGCACCGCGGGTCTCCTTTGGGGGGGGGGGTCTGGGTGGGGGAAACTGTGCTTTCACCCGTAACAAAGGCCCAGTCCATTAAAAAGGCTTCTTGCAAGAGGGCGGTAACAGGGCCTTCCAGCAAAAAGTGGATATCCTTAATCGCATGGGAGGACTGGCTGTGGGCATTGTGGTAATGGGAAATATTCATGCCGCCTGTAAAAGCCGTAATGCCGTCTACTACCAAAATTTTGCGGTGGGTGCGTAAATTCAGGTTTAATGTAGGGGGAAAAAGTTTGGGCGGTAAAAAAAACTCCACCCTTACCCCTGCCTTGGGCAGATGTTTCCATGGTTTGCGCCGCGTGTATATAATGGCGCCCATGCCGTCTATAAGCAGGCGGGTGTCTACCCCGCGGGAGGCGGCACGGGCCAGAGCTTCCGCAAATTGGTCACCTGTTGTGCCGGCTTTAAAAATGTAGGTGGAAAGGTAAACATGGCTTTTGGCGTTTTCAATGGCTTCCAGCATCACAGGGTATGCTTCTTCCCCATTTTCCAGAAGGGTGATACTGTTGCCTGTAAGAAGGTCTTGCCCTGTAACATTATAGCCCACCACACTGAGGGGGGGCAATTCTGCGGAAGGTTCCATAACCTTCAAAATATCCCGTGCGATTAAAAGATCTGCTTCTGTCTGGCGTATAGCCGCTTTTTCCATCAAATTCTGGGCTCTGCTGTCCACCCGGCCAACACCAAAAAGCAAATACGCCAGTATGCCGATATAGGGTACAAGAACAATAAAGGCTATCCAGCCAAGGGCTGCCTGGGGATCCCGTTTGTGCAAAAGCGCGTGGCATGCCGCCACAATATCCAAAATGGTGGCGACTGTGGCAAATGCAAGAATAATAAATGTCCACATATCTGCTCATACCTAAGTCTTTTTTCTTGGCATAAACTGCCTTGCACAGAGTGTCAAGAAAATGGGCCTTTCTGCACTTTCCCTTTGTGAATCTGGCACGACTTTGCGCGCGTGTTTGACAAAAAACCTTTCCCAGTGTAGCGTTTTAAAGGAAACTTTTATGGAACAGGTGTAAACAGGTAATGCCGGCAACAAACGACTGGTAGCATGGCAGGTTGTTTTTGTTTCCTGCTATTTTTGTGCTTTTTTATGCCTTTGTCTATGAGATTTTTGTAAAAAAGCATCCCCTGACGGTGCTGCCATGTGGCAGGTGTATCTGTGCAATGGGCGCTTGCTTTTATCCTCACCAGAGTGGTTTAACCGATTGCTCTTAAAGAATAAGGAGCGTGTATGACACGTATCAACATTGACGAGTCACGGTGTAATGGGGATGGCCTTTGCACCAAAGTTTGTCCGTCTTCCTGCCTTTCGTTGGAAAATGGGAAAGCGCAGCCCAGCCATATAGCCCCCAAAACCTGTATCCGCTGCGGGCAGTGTATGGCCGTATGCCCCAAAATGGCTATATCTCTGGACGATGATAATCCTGCGGAATTTACAAAAACACAGCATTCTGTTGATCCAACACAATTTGAAAACATGGCGAAATCCCGCCGTTCTGTGCGGCTTTTTAAGCCCGCTTCTGTACCGCAGGCAGATTTACAGCACGCTTTGGATGTTGCCCGTTATGCGCCAACTGGTAAAAACGCGCAGGACGTGGAGTGGGTTGTCATAAGTGGTGCGGAAAAAGTACACGCACTGGAAAGCCTTTCCATAGATATTTTGCGTGATATGCCAGAAGGCAAACGTCTGGTGCAGAACTTTGATGCAGGCCAAACCCCTATTTTACGCTCCGCCCCGCACATTATCCTGAACCACAGCCGTGTTGAATACGACATGCATATGGCAGACTCTGCCATAGCCATGACATACCTGGAGCTTATGCTTTACAGTATGGGTATTGCTTCGTGCTGGGCCGGTTATTTTATGCGTGTGTCCACGCTGGATACACGGATTGCAGAATACCTTCACTTGCCTGCTGACCGTAAAATCCAGTGCGCGCTTATGGTTGGGTATCCGCTTTTAAAATACCAGCGTATTCCCCCGCGCAAAGATTTGCGGGTTAATTGGATAGCCTGATGGTGTTGTAAAGTAATTATAACACAGTTGCCAGTTGCAGAAATAACGGCACAGATACATCTTCTGGCCGCAGGGTGGGGCTTATGCCCAGTGCTTCAAGGTGGGTGTACACCTGTTCCCCATACGGGGTGCGTAAAATCCCCCCAAGCTGTTTACGCCGTTTTTGGAACACAACATGCAATAAAGCCGCAAGGGCCTCTGGCTTTTGCGGTTTTTCTTTTTCTGGTTTTGGGATAAAACGCAGCACGGTGGAGTCTACTTTGGGCGGGGGGGTAAAAGAGCCAGGCTTTACGTCCACAATTTTTTCCACCTTACAAAACGCCTGTATCCAGACAGAAAGGGCCCCGTACACTTTGCTGTGGGGTTTGGCCATAATACGGTCTGCTACTTCTTTTTGCATCATAAAAACGGCGCGGGAGAGCGTGGGGCTGGTGCTTACAATATCCCACATAAGGGGGCTTGCCACATTATAGGGTAAATTGCTTATACATTTCCATGGGGTAAGTATTTTTGCAAAGGGGTATTGGAGGGCATCCATTTCCAGCACGGTCACATGCTCCTGCTGTCTGGCTTTATGCTCTGTGGCATAATACCCGTCTTTTTCAATAAGGGTAAGGCTGGCAAAAGGTTTATCCCTCAGCAGATTTGTAAGTGCCCCCGGGCCTGGGCCAATTTCCACAATGGTATCATTTGCTTGCACATCCAGAGCCGCCACAATTCTTTCAATGATGGCGGTATTGTGCAAAAAATGCTGGCCTAAGCTTTTTTTGGGTGCTGGCATTCCTGGTATACTCTATTAAGCCTTTGCAAAAGCTTGTAATTTCATGGTGTAACCGGCTCTGCCCTGTGTGGCGGAGCGCAGGCGCGTGGAAAACCCAAAAAGCTGGCGTAATGGGGCCAGACCTTCTATCACTTTAAGACCAGCAGAGTCGTACAGGTTTTCCACTTTGCCAAGGCATGTGCCAAAAAGGTTCATGGCAGGGCCAAGTTGTTCTTCCGGGGTGCGTATTTCTACAAACATCAGGGGTTCAAGCTGGACAAGGCCCGCGTTTTCTAAAGCTTCCCGCATGGCGTGGGAGGCGGCAATGCGGCAGCCCACAGGTGTTGTAATCCCTTCCTGCCGTTTAAGGGCTGTAAGGGTTATGCGTACATCTTGCAGGGGGTATCCTGTCAGAGGGCCGGAAAGCAGGGCATCGCGTATGCCGCCAAGGGCTTCTTCCACAAGAATTTTAGGTGCAAACTGCGGGTTTTTGCTCTCCTTGGGGTCTGTTAGCAGGGTGGAGAGCACTTCTTCCCCCGTGCCGGCAGGCAAAGGGGTGACCGTGAGGGAAACTTCTCCCTGATGGCGGGTATTGCCCAGCTCCTTATCAAAAAGCACAGAGGCGGAAGCCTCGTTTTCAATGGTTTCTCTGTAAATGACCTGCGGGTTTGTGGTGCGGGGGGTGATGGAGTATTCGCGGGTGAGCTTTTCCTTCAGGACATCCAGATGCAGTTCTCCCATACCGGAAACAAGTCTGTGGCCGGAACCTTCGTCTAAGGCTACAGACAGGGTAGGGTCTTCTGCTGTGTAACGGGCAAGAGCTTCGTCCAAAATTTTGCCTTCATCCGCGTTGCGGGGTTCAAAGGCAAGAGAAATAACGGGGGTGCAGGTATCCAGAGGCTCCAGCAGGACATACGGCGGCATAGAGGCTGTCAGGGTGTCGCCAGTTTGTACATTTTTAGGACCAACAAGGGCAATAATATCCCCGCAGGTGGCCTCCGCAAGGGCTTCGCGGTTGTCTGCATGCAGGCGGAACATACGGGAAATACGCTCGGTTTCTTTTTTGCCAACATTCCGCACAGAATCGCTTTCTTTTAATGTGCCGGCATACAGACGTGTGAGGGCAATTTTGCGGCTTCCTTCCATCATAATCTTAAAAACAAGGGCCACCAGAGGGGCATCCGGCCGTGGCTCTATAAGAATGGGGTCATTTTGCGGGCTCTCAAACGGCTGGGCAAGCAGGGGGGGGACATCCAGCGGGGAGGGCAGGTACAAACCCAGGCCGTCCATAAGGGGCTGGATTCCAGTGTTTTTTAAAGCACTGCCAGCAAAAACAGGGCAGATTTTGCGGCTAAGGGTGGCACGTCGGATGGCCTGGCGGATAGTTTGGGTATCAAGGTTCAGCAAGGTTTCCGGGGAGTCTGCGGCTGTGAGGTATGTTTCCAGAAAATCTTCATCATTTTCCGCCAAAGTTTCCAGCATACGGGTGCGCCAGACTTCCACTGTTTTTGCCTCCTGCTCACGCGGGGGGCGTATGATGATGGTGCGGCCCTGTGAGAGGGCGTCAAACTCAAGGACGTCCTGCGTTATAAGATCCGCTATGGCGTAAAAATCTTCCCCTTCCCCAAGCGGGAGAGTGACAGGCAGGGTGGTGGCAGAAAGGCGGGTGTTGATAGAAGAAAGGGCGCGGGGAAAATCTGCTCCCAATCTATCCATTTTATTAATAAAAATAAGTTTGGGTACAGCAAAATGTTCCGACTGTTTCCATACAGTTTCAGACTGGGGTTCTACGCCGGCAACACCACAAAAAACGCCCACAGCCCCATCCAGCACACGCAGGGAGCGTTCTACCTCAATGGTAAAATCAACGTGCCCGGGGGTATCAATAAGGTTAACGCGGGTATCACCCCATTCAAAACTGGTGGCAGAGGCGTTAATGGTAATACCGCGCTCCTGTTCCTCTGGCATAAAATCCATGGTGGCCGTACCATTATGCACTTCCCCCAGTTTATGGATTTTTTGGGAGTAAAAAAGCATACGCTCGCTTACCGTTGTTTTGCCTGCGTCAATATGGGCTATTACCCCGATATTTCGTATGGAAGACAGTGTGTTGGGCATAATCTCCTCTACCATGTTGTGTGGTTACATAAACAGGCAGGCATTAGTTTTCGGTATCTGGCTGGAAAAAAGTCTCAAGAAGGGTTTGTGCAAAAAAGGAAAGCAAAAGTTTGGGGTGGGTGAAGCAGGCTTCCAGCAAAGGGCCAAAACTGGCGGCTGCCTGTATATTTTGCGGCGCTTTTTGACCGTAAAAAGCCTGGTAATAACCGGGGGTGCTGTCTATACGCGCATCTGGCTGGGCAAAACGGAAAATTTCTTCATCTGCTTCCTGTCCCAGATACACGCGGGGCGGTATATCCTGATAAATTTGCAGGCCAGAAGGTAAAAGGCCGCGTGCCTGGCTGCGCAGGGTGTCCCAAAACGGGCTGCGTTTGTGGGAAGGGAAAAGTAAAAGGCGCCCCCCCGGGGTTTGGCACAAATGCTGCAAAAAGCCGGGTATGTCCTCCACAAGGCAGGCATTTTCTCCAAGGCCCGCTATTTCAAGGGCGGCAAGGCAGGAGGCATGGGGCATGGATGGTGTTTTGGCTGGTGCGGTGACAAAAAACATACGGGGCACATGCGCAAAAATGGCGGGTGCAGCGGCAGCCAAAAGGCGGGCAGGCGCGGCAAAATCTTCTTCCAGCACAAAAAGGGCCCAGGGGCTTGGGTTTATGTGGTGGGTAAACGTAAAGCCCAGACGCGGATTTACGTATTCCTGATGGTGTAAATTCTGCTCACCAAAATAAAAATGATAAAAGGCCAGCGCTGTTTTCAGGGCCGCGCGTTTTTGCGGTGGGCAGGCAGCATAGGATTGTTCAAAAACTTCGTCTGGCAGATATTCCAGAGGGAAATCGGCACGTGTATCCATTTATACTCCTCAAAGAGAAAACAGTATGGTATTCCCGTTTTTTACCCACGGACAGTTTTTTGTAAAACACAGACGCAGATTTTGCAAGGAGTTGCTTTGCGCTTTTTTGCACGATACTTGCGCTTAATATGGGAAAGTGTACTCCTTATCATAAGGACAAAAACTATTCCTCTAACTCCAAAGGAGAATCCAAATGAAAGTACTTGAGAACAAGGTGGCAATTGTTACCGGTGGCGGCAGAGGCATTGGCAAAGGCGTGGCAACTGCGCTTTTAAAAGCAGGGGCATCTGTTGTTATTACAGCCCGTACCCAGTCCCAGCTTGATGAATCCGTAAAGGAACTTTCTGCTTTCGGTCGTGTGATCGGCGTGCAGGGGGATGGTGCAAAAGAAGCAGATGTTATCAAAACTGTAAAAACAACAGTAGATACATTTGGTAAAATTGATATTCTTGTGAATAATGCACACGCTTCCAAGCCCGGTATTTCTCTTGTAGACACCACTATGGAAGATTTGGATCTTTCTTTTGGATCCGGCTTTTTTGCTACATTCTTTTATATGAAACACTGCTTCCCCTACCTGAAAGCCAGTGGCAATGGTAGGCTTATAAACTTTGGTTCAGGCGCCGCTATTTCCGGCCAGGAAGGGCAGTCTGCGTATGCTGCCGCCAAGGAGGCTATCCGTGGTCTTTCCCGCGTGGCTGTGAACGAGTGGGGCCCATTTGGTATTACGGTTAATATTATTTTACCATTTGCAGAAACCCCCAGCATGTTGAAATGGAAAAGCGACATGCCGGAAGCTTTTGCCGCCAGTATGTCCCATGTGCCTATGCGTAAGCTGGCCCATTCTGAGGACGATATTGGCCAGACCATTGTTTTCCTTTGCTCGGATGCCGCCAAGGTGATCACCGGCCAAAGCATTGGACTTGACGGTGGCTCTACCATGCGCCCGTAAGGTTTATATTTTGGGGGAAGGTTTTCCTTCTCCCAAAACATCTGATACTGGAAGAATACAAACTTCTTCCTCTTTATTATGGCATGTGCATGGGTGTGTACATGCCATGTTTTTTTTCTTAAATTTTGCGTTGTATTTAAAAAAAAACTCGCGTATGGTTTAATTGTATCATCCATCTTGGGTGGTATACCTAAGACAAACTGTCGGCACGGGATAAAAAGTTCCCGTTTGCCGAAAAACATGTTGGAGGCACACATGAAATTAAAAGATCGGATAACTATTGTAACAGGTGCCAGTTCTGGTTTGGGGCGCAGTATAGCGCTTGAATTTGCCAAAGAAGGCGCCAAAGTTGTGGCTATGGCCAGACGTAAAGAACGCCTTGATGAACTTGTTAAAGAAGCCCCGGCTGGTTCTATGTTCCCGTATCAGGGCGACGTTTCCAGCCGTGAAGAAATACTGGGCCTGTTTGAATATGTAAAAAAAACCTTTGGCAAACTGGATGTGCTGGTCAATAATGCTGGCATTCTGGATAATGTGCTGATGGCTGCCGATATGGACGACGACACCTGGGACAGGATAATAGCTGTTAACCTGACAGGCCCCTTCCTTATGAGCCGCGAAGCCTTAAAAATGATGGTAGCCCAAGGTTCTGGTAATATTGTCAATATGGCTTCTGTGGGCGGCATTACAGGCTGCCACGGGGGCACTGCCTACACAGCCACAAAACACGGGGTTGTGGGCCTTACCCGCAATATTGCCTGGGCTTATCTGAAAAAAGGCATACGCTGCAACGCCATTTGCCCGGGTACTGTGGAATCGGAAATTATGGCCGATCCTTCCAAAGTGGATAAATTTGGTATGGAACGTATGATGGAATACATGCCGCTTTTGCCCAGTGGCAAACCGGAACAGATTGCCAAAATTGCCGCTTTTCTGGCCAGCGATGACGCCAATATGGTGAACGGGGCTATTGTGGTGGCAGATAAGGGTATGACTTCCTTCTAATTAATCCATTGTATTAAAACCCTCTAAAAAAGACCCAAACCTCGCAAAACGTGAGGTTTGGGTCTTTTTTATTGTGTATGCGCCTGTATGTTATTTTACCCAAAAACTGTATATGGCTGTAAGGTTTGTGCCGTCGTAATCCTCGGTTTTTTCATCCCCCAGAATATTCACTTTGACAGACCAAAAACCCGGGGCGCTCAGGCGCACAGTGGCAAGACCATGGGAAACAGGGGCTGCGGCATACGCCCAGGCATTGCCAATGTCACTAAAGCCGTCGTATGTGGCAAACACCATATCAAACATGGCGGGTTTGCCGTCTAGAAGCACACGGAAAGGAATTTCATCCCCCACTTTTGCGGTGAGGGGGTTTTCCAGAGGCACAAGTTCCAGTTTATGCCCTAAAACCGCGTTATACCCTTCAGAATTACCGTCTACAGGCAGTGCTACTTTGGTGAATTTTTCGTATTGGGTAACAAGGGTTGCTTGGGGGTTTTCCTTGCGGCCGCCATCTTTCCCGCCATCCGGTGTTTCGCTCCACAAAATAGGCAGCCTGTGCCCCTCCAGAATAGCCGCTCCCCCGCCTTTCAGGGTAATAACACCGTCATACGAAAGCCATGCTTCATTGGTGGTAAGAGGAACAGACTGCCCATTGTAACGCACTGTGGTTATGTCTATCCCTTCCAGCTCTTCTGCCTTAAGAAAATAATGGGTGGATATAACGGAAATGGGCAGCCTTTGATCCGCTTTATACAACTCCCACTGCTCCGGGTATATAAAATAATCGTGCGCCATACTGGCCTGTGGAGCAAAAAGTACACAAACAGCAAACGCAAACGCCTGGATGGAAAAACGCATAGTCATACTCCTTCAGTGATACGAATTTGAAAAACGTAACACGAATCTACATAGCTTCCCTTCCTGTGTCAAGCCTTGCTTCAGGATACACCTGCTTGACGGCTTTTTATGTTTGTGCTACAAAATGAAAAAAAGTAGCACGCGGAGAATATCTTCCATGTTCCATTCCATACTCCCTGTTTTTTTGGCTGGCACAATTTTTCTTTTTTCCGCAGGTTCGGCACTTGCCCATGGGGTGTATATTTATGCCTGGCCGGAAGGCGGCAACCTTTGTGTGGAAAGTTATTATTCCCGCACCAGCAAAGTGGCAGGTGGCGACGTGCGTATGCAGGATACACAGGGGAATATACTTGCAGAAACTAAAACAGATGAAGAAGGCCGCGCCTGCCTGCCTGCGCCCCAAAAATCCATGGATCTGCTTTTTGTTATTTCCGCAGGGCAAGGCCACAGAGGCGAATTTGCCATGCTTGCAGCGGAAATGGCCCCTGCGGTTGGCTTTGTCCAGACGCCACCTGTTTCTGATACTCTTACTGATACTGCCCCAAGTGCTATCCCAGATTC
>CAZJOG010000059.1:0-12260 GCA_964547565.1 uncultured Desulfovibrionaceae bacterium | reverse complement strand
TGCCGCCTTCCATAAATCACCGGCAGGGAGTGTACCATTATGCGCGTCGATCCATACAGCAGCGGACAAATTTATGATATTTTTGGGATCAATGGTGTGAACAGCAATGGAAAAAGCAAAAAAGGTATCAGTCTGGACACGCCGCAGGGGGATACCGTGAGTTTTTCAGAACAAGGTATAGCCCTTGCCAAAATGTATATGGACAAAAAGCTGGAACAGGAAAAATTGCTGAATGGCGAAGACGAAGAAACCAAAAGCAAAAAATCCCAAATAGGGGAAAGTGCCGCCAACCTGCGTATGGCCCTGCTGGCAAAAGATGAAGTGGCAGATACACAAAATAATGCAGGCAGTGAGTTTGCCGCCAGTATACCCCCAAATACGGCAGATATGCCAGATACAGCAGGCGCGCAGGGGCAACAAGCCTCTGCCAGTGCAAAAGCAGGCACAGGAGGAGGCCCGCAGCAAACAGAAGATGAGCTTGATAAAATAGATAAACAAATTGAAGCTCTGGAAAAAAAGCTGGCCGCCGTGTACGCCTCAGAAATACCTGAAGAAACAAAGGACGGGGTAGCCAGTGGCATACGGGCAGAAATTGCCGCCCTTGCCGCCCAGAAAAACGCCATTGTTCAGGAAAGAGCCAAAGGCAGCAAAGCGTAACAACCTGCACGTTTTTGTATCCCCGCACACGCTATTTGCGGGGATTTTTTTCTGCTTTGACAGGGCCCCCATTTTCCCTGTACAAGTGGCATAGCCACTTCAGGTTGTTGACAAAGTCAGCAACCTGCCGGAAGAGCGAATAGACGTCGCTTTGCGGCGTCGTAAGTGAGCGAATTCCGTGCCTTTCCGCCCAGCAAGCGAAGCGCGATGGTGGGCGGCGCAAACCCTGAAGGGGTTTGTTTTTAGTCTGAAGTGGCATACTTACTTGCCCGCTATACTGAACGGAGGTTCCCCATGCGTATGCCTGTTACCCTTGAAACTCCCCGCCTTCTTCTGCGCCAGTGGAAGGAGTCGGACAGAGAAATTTTTGCTGCCCTGAGTGCTCACCCTGTTGTGATGGAACATTTTCCCAGCCTTCTTACCCGTGAGCAAAGTGACGCCTTTGTGGATAAAGCCCAAAAAGGTATAAACGAAAAAGGCTGGGGTATTTGGGCTGTGGAACTTAAAGCCACGGGCGAATATATTGGCATGGTAGGCCTGCAACCTGTTGCAGACTTTTTACCCTTTGCCCCCGCGGTAGAAGTGCTTTGGCGCCTCCATTATCCATTTTGGGGGCAGGGGTATGCCACAGAAGCCGCAAAAGCCGCCATCCTGTTTGCGTTTGACACATTGGGGGAAGACCATGTGGTGGCCATTACAGCCCTGAACAACACACGTTCCGAAGCTGTGATGAAACGTTTGGGCATGGAATACCACGGTATTTTTGACCACCCGCTCCTGCCGGATAACCACCCTTCCAAACCTCACCATTTATACATTGCCCGCAAAATGGGTACGCAGGAAAAATAGTTTTTGGCCTTGTGTTTACGCAGAATCAAATGGCACATTTTTTGCTTCCAAAGGTACATTGTAAAAATCTACCCTTTCTCCCGGATAAAAAGCGCAAATCTGGGTATACCTGTAAAACATGGAGTTGAATATGCGTATTGATTTTGCTGTTAATGCTCAGCCAGGCGGTATTTCTGCTATCCAAGCACCCAATAACCAAGAAGACAAAAAAGCCGCTGCCCTTCAGGCTGAAGGGGGCGATGTTGTCGCTTTTTCTAAGGAAAGTATGGCTCTTGCTGATCAGCTTAAGGACAAGCAGGTGGAAAATCCTTTGGAAAAAACAAATGCAGACAAAAATGATGGAACAGAAAAAACCGAGGGCAGTGCGGAAGGCAGTAAACCCCAGAGCTTGAGCGGCTTTGGCGGTTTGGGTGGTTCTGGTGCCGAGCCTGGCAAAGACAAAAATGGCCAGGACAAAAACGATACAAATGATGAAATTGAACAAAAGAAAGGGGAGCTCAAAGAGCTGGCTGCCAAGCTGGCTTCTTTAGAAGCAGAAGATTCTTCCCCTGAGGAAAATGCTGCGGCTATCAATAATCTCCGCATGCAAATGAGTGCGCTGGAAGCAGAAATAGATATGCTGAACCAAGAGTCGCAAAGTGCCTGAATGTATACTGTTTCAAAAAAGTAAAACCCCGGCAGTTAACGCTGCCCGGGGTTTTTTGTTTTTTTACAATGCTCTAGAGTGTTCCCGTTAATAAACGTGAACTGCTCTCGTTGTATACGCTACCCCCAAAGCACCAGATTATTATTCAGGGGATTTTCCACACCCTGTGTGACAGGCAATACCCGTATGCCATAAGCATAACGGCCATTGCGGGATGCAACGTATGTACCTGAATAAATAAGGGTATTCTCCGGGCCCGGGCGGGGGGTAAGTTTAATAATATCCGGGCTGTCGATAAAGTCCACGCCGTCCGTGTGGCCTATCACAAGTTGTGCCTGCAGTTCATCCGGTGCAAAATCGCCATGGGTAAGGCGCATATACACAGTAAGAGGCTGCCCGCATACAAGGGTAGAGCCTTCTACGCCCTGTATGCGTATTTCTTCCAGATGGACGGCCGTAAAGCGGCTTGCCACATTTTTGCGCCAGCTGGACAGGCGGCGGGTGAGGGCCTGACGGTCAGCACTACGTTCCTGCCCGCGGCGGGCAGAGGGGGCATACACCTGCTTGACATAGTCAGAAACCATACGCCTGGTGGAGTATTCGGCAGTCAGGGATTTTAAAGAGTTTTTGGACAGTTGTATCCAGCGGTGGGGCAGGGCGTCTGCGCCGCGTTCAAAATAAAGCGGGATCACCTGCTCTTCCAGCAAGGTGTACAAACTTTCCGCATCTGCGTAGTCATTCTGGTCAGACACAAGATTCCCATTGGTGATAACAGGCCCAATTGTCCAGCCATTGGGGCGGGTGGCATCCTGGCTGTAGCCTTCTACCCACCAGCCGTCGGAGATGGAAAGATTAATGCCCCCGTTTACCGGCACTTTTTCCCCGCTTGTGCCACTGGCTTCATAGGGGCGGCGCGGGGTATTCAGCCACACATCCGCGCCCTGCACAAGCAGGCGGGAAACAGCCAGGCTGTAATCTTCCAGAAAGAATATTTTCCCTACAAAACGTGGGTCGCGGGAATAGTTGACCACTTCCTGGATAAGGTCAATGCCTTTTTCGTCCGCCGGGTGGGATTTTCCGGAAAACACAAGAATAACGGGTCTGCCCGGTGTGTTAAGAATGCGGGCCAGACGGTCAGGGTCTGCAAAAAGCATAGTGGCGCGTTTATAGGGCGCAAAACGCCGCGAAAAGCCAATAACCAGTGCATTGGGGCTCAGGCCTTGCAGGGCCTGACGTTTAAGCGCCCGCTCCATGGAAATATGGCGGCTTGGGTCTTCGTAATGTTCGTTTATATAACTGAGCAGGGTGGCTTTTTGGGCAAGGCGTGCCTGCCAGTATTCCACAGCGGGGATAGTGTCCACATTGTTCCATTCCGGAGCATGGGGGGGCAACTCCAACCAGTTGGGGCCAACATACCGATCCAGCATGGGCCGGAACAGAGGCCCAACATACGAGGCCGTGTGTATACCATTGGTGACATAGCCAATGGGCACTTCAGAAACCGCTATGCCTTTCCAGATATTACGCCACATACGGCGCGCCACATAACCGTGCAGCCAGCTTACCGCATTGGAATGGTTGGCAAGGCGCAGGGCCAGGGTGGTCATATCAAAACTGCGGCTGTCTGCCTCGTCTATACGGCCAAAACGCAGGAAGGACGGCCAGTCCAGCCCCACAGATTGGGCGTAGGAAGGGAAATAACGTTCAATAAGCTCCACACCAAAGCGTTCATTCCCCGCGTCTACAGGGGTGTGTGTGGTAAACACAGTGGAACCGCGGATAAGTTCTGCCGCTTCTACAAACGAAAGGTCGTCTTCCACCATGGCAAGGCGTATACGTTCCAGCACAAGAAAGGCGGAGTGGCCTTCGTTCATATGGAACACAGAAGGCCGGAAGCCCAGCTTGCGCACCATACGCACGCCGCCCATACCCAGCAGAATTTCCTGCCGGAGGCGCAAATCGCGGTCAGATTCATACAGGCGGGCGGTTATACGGCGGTCATCGTCCGTATTTTTGGCTATGTCTGTATCCATAAGATACAGCGGGGTGCGGCCTACCTGGCACAGCCATATTTGGGCAAACAGGGTGCGGCCCGGCATTTCCAGCGAAATTTCCAAAGGTTTTTGCTGGTCGTCCAGCACACGGGTGAGGGGCAGGGTATCAAAATTATTTTCCGGGAATAAGGCAATCTGGCGGTTGTTTTTATCCAGTCTCTGGCGGAAATAGCCGTTTTTATAAAGCAAACCCACGCCTATAAGAGGGATATTGAGGTCACTGGAAGATTTTAAATGGTCTCCAGAAAGTACACCAAGGCCGCCGGAATACAGCGGCAGGCTTTCATGCAGGCCAAATTCCGTAGAAAAATACGCAATAGGGGTATTAACACCAATGGGGGAGTCGGGGACAGGGGACCATGTTTTTTCCATGTAGGCATCAAATTCTTCCACCACTTTGTGGTAACGGGCAAGGAAGGCATTGTTGCGGGAGAGGGATTCCAGCACGGCGGGGTCTGCTTCTTCCACCATACGCACGGGGTTGCTGTCGTGTGCCTGCCATTCTTGGGGATTGAGGTCTTCAAACAGGGCCATGGCTTCCGGGTGCCAGCTCCACCACATATTATAGGCAAGTTCCCGCAGGCGGGACAGGGCGGGGGGAAGTTCTGCAACAGCGGTCAGGGTGCGTAAAAACGGGGTGGTGGAAGATTTTGCGGCTAAAACGCGGCTGAGGGATTCCCTCTTGCGTGCGCCTGTCAGCATAGCGCCGCGCTGGGTGGATTTTTCCAGCGCCAGCCTGTAGGCATTGCGGTAGTTTTCAAAAAAGTCTGCCCACGATGCTTTTTCGGTCAGCGCACGGGCTTCGTGCCGGGTTTTATCCAAATCCACGGTTTTAAGGGTGGCAAAATCCAGCAGGGTGTCACGCAGGGCTGTAACAGTTTCCGCGTAACTGGTCATATGGCGGGGCAGAATACAAACCCCGCGGGAACTGGAAGGCTCTGTTTCCCGTGCCCAGATACCAAAACCGGAAAGGTCTGTGGTGACAGTAGGCACCCCATAGGCCGCGCTTTCGTGCGGGGTGTAGCCCCAGGGTTCGTACCAGGAGGGGAAAACCCCCAGGTCGCAGCCGGAAAGAATATCAAAATACGGCATATTAAAAAAGCCGTCATCACCTTCCAGCGCGCAGGGCACAAACACCACCTGCACGTTACTTTCCGGCTTATTGGTAAGGCCAAGGCGTTTGCAGGCATTCAGGATAGGGTCATTGGGGGCATCGTACACATGGTGGCTGGTAAGAAAACCGGCTGTGGGGTCATTGGGGTCTGCCAAAATGGCAGGGTCGCCGCTTACTGCCCCTGTGTTAATACCTGTATGCCCGCCCATAACAAGCAAAAGCGCCAGAATATGGGTGTTGGATTCCTGCATGGCCTGACGGGCAGCCACCAGAGCGTCCAAAAACACATCCACCCCTTTATTATGGAATTCGTATCTGCCGGAAATAGCCATAATGCGCGTATTTTCCGGCAAGTCATGGCGTAAAAGGCGTTTAACAGGTTCAAGGAGTTTGGCGCGGTTAAGAGCGGCTGTTTCCCTGTCTGTGCTGTAGTCTGGTATCAGGCGCATATCCAGACCATTGGTGGTGATAACATCTGGCACACGGCCCAGAAACAGGGTGGCTTCGTCCGCGGTTATCTGGCTGACTGTGGTAAAAATATCCGCCTCTCTGGCGCTTATGCTTTCCATGGAATACTTGGCGGTGATATTATACGCCGCCGCTTCCTGCGCGGGGGATATACTGCGCATCTGCTTGTAAATATCCACACCTGCGCCTGCCATGGCGCGGCCCAGCATGGTGGCGTGGGTAGTAAACACGGTGCCTATTTCTGGCGCCAGCTTTTTTACAGCCAAAAGGCCCGCGCCGCACATCCATTCATGGAACTGGCTTACAGCCTTGCCCTGAAGAGGCGCGCACAGGGTATTATACACAGCCACAATGGCTTCGCCACAGGCATAACTGAAGGTAACAGGTTCTATATAATCAAAACCACCGGAAAGGGAATCTACCCCAAAGCGTTCCCACAGTTCGTGCAAAAGCTGGTTGGCATTATAACGCTTGGAAAAATCCACCAGAATAACCTTGGGGCGTGCGGGAATATCCCAGCGGCCAAAACGACAGCGCAAATCCTTTGCCAGCATAGCGTGGCGCAGGCTGTCCCAGCAGGCTTCGTCTGTTTCTATAAACCCGGCGTTGTTGCGCATATCCGGGCCAAGCAGGTAATAGTTGTCGCCGTAATCTTCCACTGCCTGTAAGGCCTTGGAGACCACCACTTCATAAATACCACCTACTTTGTTGCAAACTTCCCAGCTTACTTCAAATAAAAACGAACTATTTTCCGGTTTCATGTTTTTTCCTTAATGGTTGGGTATCGGGCGCTTTTACGCCTGTTCAGGATGTTTTCCGGGCATTCTGTCATCCAGCCTGAGTTGAAAATCCGCCAGTACATTCATGTAGTTAATGTAGGCATCGTACGGGGTGCCGTAGGGATTAAAGTATTTGTGCACATCCCCGTCCGCAAACCATTTAGTGCACATGTAATAAAAATGGTCAGATGTTTGCAGGCGCTGCCAGGTGCGTTCCAGTTCCTGGTCATTGATGGTGGATACCTGCGATTCATGGCTGTACAGCGCGCTTATGGCATCGTTTTGCATATCATTGCCAAGCCATGCCGTCAGATCCCGCTCCACATCCGCCCAGGAAACAAACTGGGGGACATCCAGCTTGGCTTTTGGGCTGTAAGTACGGGCAACTTCTGTAGGTGTCATAAAACAAAAGTCCGGGTTTTGCAGCACAGCGTCCGGCAGGGCGTCCATAAACTGGAAAATGCCGGTTTCTTCCCACTGGTGTTCCCCAAAGGTTTCATAGTCCATAAACAGGTTAACCACTTCCCCATTGCCGTTTACCTGATGGGCCCAGACAGCAAATTTATCCGCCGTGAGGGGAAATTCCGGCCAGGTATGGTTAGAAAAGCGGAAGGCAATGTCATCCGACAAGGCGTAGTTTTTGAGAAGCAGTTTTATTTTGTCGCACCCCATGGGCTGGTAAACAAAATTAGGGCTGCGCCAGCCTAAAACGTGGTCTGCGCCTTCTGCCAGAATGGCCTCATAGCCCATTTCTTCCACCACACGCGCAAGCGCGTTGGAATAAATAAGTTCTGTGTTGCGAAAAGCTGTGGGCTCTACCCCCAGTAACACCTTCATACGTTTACGGTGTTTTTGCACCTGCTTTTTAAATTCCGCCTCGGAATACAAAAATGCCAGTGAATGGGCGTAGGTTTCGTCCAAAAATTCCACACAACCTGTTTTGGCAAGTGCCTGAAAACTTTCTAAAACCTCCGGCGCGTATTCTTCAAACTGGTCAAGGGCCGTGCCAGAAATGGAAAAACTGCACTTAAAACGGCCCTGGTGTTTTTTGATAAGCCTGAGCAAGAGTTCATTCATGGGCAGGTAACATTTACGGGCGACTTTAAGCAAAATATCGCAGTTTATGGTAGCGTCTTCGTAGTAAGGCTGGGCGCCTATGTCAAAAAACGAATACGGGCGCAGCCTGTAAGGCTGGTGTACCTGGAAATAAAAACAGAGGGCAGGCATGGTGTTTTTCCTCCGGTTATAAGACAGACGTGTAAGCTTTTTCTAATTGTGCGGCGGCATTGTCCCAGGTAAGGGCACGCATTTCTTCGCGGCAGTTTTTTACCATTTCCGCCGAAAGGCAGGGATAGGTGAGTACCGCGCAGATTTTATTGGCCATTTCCGTTATATCCCAAAAATCCACTTTTAAGGCATTCCGCAAAACTTCTGCCACACCGGACTGGCGGGAAACAAGCACGGGGACATCGTAAATAAGGGCTTCCAGCGGGGCTATGCCAAAAGGTTCAGAAACAGAAGGCATAACGTACAAATCGCTTATTGCATACATACGGTCTACTTCTTCATTGCGCATAAAGCCGGGAAAATGGAAACGGCTGCCCATACGCAACTGGCTGACCCGCCTAACCATACGGGAAAGCATATCCCCGCTGCCGGCCATAATAAAACGTGTGTTGGGGATTTTTTGCAGCACAAGGTGCGCGGCTTCCACAAAATAGTCTGGCCCTTTCTGGAAGGTAACACGGCCCATAAAAAGCACACGCTTTTCCTTTTGCGCCAGAGGCGGCACCTTGTACGCCTTGCCGGCATCACGTTTAGAAACAGCGTTATGCACCACCACCACTTTATTTTCCGGCACACCGTACCGCTGTATGGCAATATTGCGGGTAAGGTGACTTACGGCCACCACAAGGTCTGCCGCGTGCAGGCCGGCTTTTTCTATGGCCGCTACTTCATGGTTAATATTTTCTCCACTGCGGTCAAATTCTGTTGCGTGCAAATGCACCACCAGAGGTTTTCCGGTGAGGGACTTGGCCAGCATACCAGCAGGGTATGTCATCCAGTCATGGGCATGGATAATGTCGCAGTCCTTACCTTCCTGAAGGGCTATAGCCCCCGCGGCCTGGCTGTAACGGTACACCTCCTGCATAAGGTCTGGCCCGTAATCGCCCTTAATGGAAAGAGATGTTGGGGTTTTGTGGTATTCTTCCCAGTAATGGGTGCCTTCTTCATGCTGCTGCATAAGGCGCAGGCGTTCTGCATAACTTTCCACCGTGTCGTATGCAAAAAGTGTACTTTCCACATGGTGCAGGTGGATATGCGTATCCCAGAAAGAATGTGTGGCTTCTGCCAGAAGCCTGGCTGTTGTGGATTCCACCTTTGTGCCCGACGCAGGGCGCAGTTTGAGGTGGGCATCCATACCTTTACTGTCTCCTTTCAGACGGGGCAGAACAAACAGGATATCAGCGCCGCGGCGGGAAAGGCCGCGTGTTATACCGTAACAAGCAGTGCCAAGACCACCGCTGATATGCGGCGGAAACTCCCAGCCAAACATAAGAATACGCATGATAACTACCTCCTGCCGGTTTCTGCCTCCCACTGAGCGAAAACATCGGGCGCGGCTTTTTGCAGAGTACGCAGGAGACGGTAACATTCCGCCACACTCCAGGCTTGCGCAATGCTGCCATTGGGTAAGTGCGGGGGGTTGCCGTCAAAGATTTCCGATATGGACCCTAAACCAGCCTGCTCCAGATGGGAAGTATAAAGCGGGGTAAGAGTGGCCAAAAGGCCGGAAGCCGCATTATCAATTTCCCAGGATGTACGCAAAAGCGCATCGCCATACGCCCCTAACAGCCAGGGCCATACAGTGCCCTGGTGATAGGCAGAATCACGTTCATTCGGGTTGCCTTCATAACGCCCTTTATACTGTGGATTACGGGGGCTCAGGGTACGCAACCCATAGGGCGTGAGCAGGTTATTGCGTACACTTTCCACAACAAAGGGTTGCTCTTCCTCACTTAAAACTGGGTATGGCATGGAGACGGCAAAAATCTGGTTGGGACGTATGCTGGCATCCAGCTGGCCATTGTTCCATACATCACCCAGATACCCGCCCATGCGTGGTGTCCAGAAACGGGAAACAAAGTTGGCGCGTATGCCCATAAGACTGTCGTCACTGGGGCGCGCTGTTTCCCCAAATTTTTCTGAAAGTGTGTCCGCAAAGGCCAGAGCATTGTACCACAGGGCGTTTATTTCTACCGGGCAGCCATGGCGGGGTGTAACAGGCTTACCATAGGCATTGGCGTCCATCCAGGTAAGCTGGGTGTTTTCATTGCCCGCATGCACAAGACCCTGCTCGTCCACATACACCGTGGGGTTTGTGCCAGACTTAAAAATGGCGATAATATCTTTTATCATACCCCAGCAGGTTTCTTTGATAAAACAAAGTGTGTCTTCCCTGTCCGGGTTCCATATAGCCATTTGCTGCACAGCCCAGATATACCACAGGGAAGCGTCTACAGAATTAAAAGCCGCCCCGCGCAGTGTGCTGCCATCCATAGGGAACAAATTAGGCACAAGGCCATTGTGTATACTGCCCGAAACTTCTGCCAGAAGTTCCCTGCCCTTGTTCTGACGCCCTGCCACAAAAGTGAGGCCAGGCAAAGCGATGCATGTATCGCGCCCCCAGGCGTCAAACCAGTGGTAGCCCGCTATCACAGAAAGGCGGCCCTTTTCTTCTGCGTACACATTTGCCGGCTTTTCCTGTTCCGGTCTGGGTATGCGTATAAGATACCGGGAGCCTTCTCTTTCCAGATGCCCCAGCAGCGTGGTGGATTTGGCAGAAAGTTCATCCCGGCGGGTTATTTCTTTATCCCACAGGTTTTGCATAGTATCAGGCAGGGGGGCAGTGCTTGCGGAAAGTAAAATGGATGTGCCGGGTGTTAAAGGTACATTAAAATGCCCTGGCTTATACAAATCTTCCTGATGCGCAAAACCGCGCTCCTGTTCCACCAGATAATCCACATTCCTGTACCAGTCCGGCCCCCAGTGAAAAACACCACCCGGCTCTGCCTGCATATACAGCGTGGGCAGGTCTGGGTATGGGGTTAAACAAAACCCGTGCTCCAGCGGCTGGGTGCTTGTATGTATAGCATTATTTTCCCTTGTGAGGTCATGGAAACGGCGGTACGCCAGAAGGGGCTTAATACACAAAGCCAGCGGGGGATGCTCCTCATCCGAGCAGTCTACAGTGTAGCGCACCAGCACAATATCCATGCCATGCACAAACACCAGCTCCCGCGTGATCACCAGAGGGCCTATTCTGTAGCGGAAAAGCGGCCAGTCCCCTGTTTCCATATATTCCAGATACTCATGCCCAAACGGGTAATAATTGCCCGGATGCTTACGGCTGGAGAAAAAAAACTCCCTATCTCCACCTGTTACCGACTCCTCCAGCGTGGAAAGCAGCACATACCGCGCCGCTAAATGGGGCACATGGGCTACCAGCAATCCATGGTATTTGCGTGTGTTGCAACCTAATATGGTGCTGGACGCATAAGAACCCAGACCATTTGTCTGGAGCCATTCCTTGCGTAAAGCCTTGCGGATGTTCTGGCAAGCGGGCTTGTCGGAAATAAACTTCATGTGCCCTCCCATCGTTTGTGAAGAAAAGCGTATGTCAAGCGGAGGAAAGGAGTTCCTTCTTTCCTGCACTATAAACACTTTTCAAAAGAAGGTAAATAGCTTAGATTGTATGTATCCCTTTTTTATAAAATTCACCCAACCCCAGCAGGTACCAAGTATGCCGGCCTCCATACCCCCTTTACCCATGCTATGCGCCGATATTGGCGGCACAAACAGCCGCTTGGGATTTTTTTCCCATAATGAATTTCTGGGCTCTGTTTGGCTGCCTACCACAACCGATACGTCCGGTTCTCTTCACATTCTGCTTAAAAACCTGCGTACCCGCAACTTGCCTTTTCCCCCGGAACATGCCCGTATTTTCCGTATAGCCCTTGCCGGGCCCGTCACCAACCCGTGTTCTGCGCGGCTTTCTAATGCCGCCCTTACCTTTGAAACAGAAAAAATTGCCCGCGAATGGGGTATTCCCTACGTCCAGCTTCTTAATGACTTTACCGCCCAGGCGTATGGGCTTTTCTCCCCCGCCATGCAAAACGCTGTTCCCCTTTTTCACCCCCTGCCTTTTCCCTGCGCCATCCCCACAAGCGGCACTTTTGCCCTTATTGGAGCAGGCACCGGCCTTGGCATGGCAGCCGTTTTTATCGCCAACAGCCATGTCCATGTTTTGCCCTCTGAAGGCGGCCACAGCGCCATGCCGTTTTTTGGGAAGGAAGAACACCTTCTGGAAGACTGGTTTATCCACCACCAGCAAGTTTCCCCCATCAGCCGCGAAAATATCCTCTGCGGACGCGGGCTGGAACTTTTGCACCTGTTCCTTACCCACACCCACCTGCCCGCCAAAGATATCACCGCTGACCCAACCTTCCCCCAAAGCGCCACATGCAGGCTTTTTGCCAGATTTTACGGCCGTGTGTGCCGCGATATGGCCCTGATGTTTTTACCCACTTCCGGCCTTGTGATAACAGGCGGCCTTGCTGTAAAAAATCCGGCCCTCTTTTATCACCCCGAATTTTATGCCGCTTTTTTGGATAGCCCTACACACCACCACC
>CAZJOG010000058.1:0-12342 GCA_964547565.1 uncultured Desulfovibrionaceae bacterium | reverse complement strand
AACACACCTGCGGAAAAAACACGCAAAATCAAAATGGAAATGACCGTCAAACCAGCCGCCGCGCGTGATGTGGCAACTGTTACCCTTTCCACATCTTCCACACTTTGCCCACCAGAACCTTTGCAAACCAGTATTTTCCTTGGCGTAGACCCCCGCACGGGCGAAGTGGCGGCCTCTGAAGTAGGCAAAGGGGAGAGCCACCTGCAAAAACTTCTGCCTGGTGTCCAGCCAAAGGCCTCATTAACTGTTATGCCAGCCGACCGCAAAACAGCCGCCGCTGGCATGCAATAGCAACCATCAAACCCGAAAAAGGAAAAAAATATGCTCACAGAATTATACGAAGCAATCAAAGAGGACGCCCACGCCCAAATTGTGAATATTGAAGGGCGTCAGTATTCAACCCGCTTATTGCACCCTATTCTGCTTGAAAAAGCGGAAACTGTTACTGTCAAAACCCTCACAGGGCTTGTGGACTATGTAAAGGCAAATATTGACAAATTGGATTTGTCTAACATTATTTGTCATGTAGAAAGCCCCTCAAAAGTATCCCTTTTATCTTGTTTGGAAGAAGACTTTCACCAACGCGAATATTATATCCGCGCAGAACTGGAACAGCTCCAGCACAAATTCAACGTATATCTTGACGGCGAAGTCTTTAATATCATGCTGCAAAGCCTATTTGTAGATTATGAAACAGAACCCAAACAAGGTACAGACCGCGGGCTTGTGTTGCGTTACTGCGCAAATGTGCGCGAAGTAGCGGAAGGTGTAACTCTTGATGACGGCGTTACCCAAGCCGTTACCGTAAAAAAAGGCATTGCGGCCGTGGAAACAGTAACCATGCCGAACCCCGTTACATTGCGTCCATATCGCACATTTACGGAAGTGGAACAACCTGCCAGTAAGTTTGTATTCCGCGCCAAAGAAGGGCCCATGTTTATGCTTACAGAAGCAGACGGCGGCGCATGGAAAAGCGAAGCCATGAAAAACATCAAGAACTATCTGGAATTTGAAGTTCCGGGGCTGAATGTAATCGCGTAAGGAATAACAGGGGGCTGCGCATCCTAAAACACACGCAGGGAGAAAAGAGCATAGGGGGCAACAATGAAACCAGAAGAAATAGAAAGCCTGAAATATTGGCTACACGAATTTGCGAATGGAAATTGCGGGTACAAAGAATTTTCTGAGGTTATGGCAGAAGATGTGCCGAAATTGCTGGGGTATGTGGAATTGCTGGAAAAAGAAGTTCAAAAAAACAATGATAACGCCTACAAACAAATATCACGCCTATCCGAATGCGTAGAATATGACTTTGGCGGAAATCCCGTCGAAAGGATGTATAAATCATGAAAGAGGAATTGAAGCCGTGTCCAGCCTGTGGAAGCATGAATTTGCGTATCATGCAGTTTATAGCCGGAAAAAGAGTAAGCTGTTACAATTGCGGACTTGATGGTGTTATGTGTGACACAAGCCAAGAAGTATCAGACGCATGGAACGCATTGCCCCGCGCATTGGAATGGACGAAAGAGCCGCCGCAAATTGCTGGATTCTATTTGGCAGAACATAAAGATAGTGATGGAAACAAATATATAAACGCAATTGAAGTATTACCACATAATCATTGGCGACATGCTGACTGGGAGCGCAAGTACGGAAAACTCTCATGCCTTCTCGGTATTAACGGATTCGGAGTAGGACCAGTCAGTAAATATTCACGCTTTGCTGGCCCCATTCCAATGCCAAAGGAAGCTCCATGCCCGCCTGTTACACGAATTTCACCAGACCAAGGAGAATACACAATGAAAAGCCAAGAAATTATTTCTATAGACACTCGTATCACAGTCCGCAACGAAATGCAGGAAGCCTACCACGACACCAAAGATCCAGAACACGGGGTAGCTGTTATTATCTTTGACCTCTTGGAAGCCCTTACATGGGCGGAAAACGAGCTGGAGAAGCGGTAAAACACCGCATACACCTATACCACACCAGCCCGTAGCTTACCCTGCGGGCTTTTTATATCGCAAAGGAGTTTTTTATGGGAGAAGCAGCAGAAAACTTGAGTACCACACTACCACCTGATATAGAAGCGGATGGTGGGCGTTTCCTCAACTCTAAACAAACAGCGGCCTACCTTTCTATTTCCATAGCTACGCTCTGGAATCACCTAAGGGAGGGAAAAATCCCCACTCCGCGCTATTTGGGTAAAAAGCCTTACTGGCGTCTTGCTGACCTTCGCGCATTTTATGAGAATTTGCCTCATAGCCCATACGCAAGCAGCAACTCAAAAAAATAATACGTATTCACTTGCGCGTGACAGAAAGCTCCTGTATTTTCTTTTTATAAAAGGAAAAGAAAAAATAAAGAAATGCAGGGAGAAAAACCATGGAAGAAGATCAGACTCTCAATACCAATCCCTCTGTCAAACGAGCTGATGATGAACACGGCTGGGATAAAGACAAACTTAACCGCGAAAAACACGGAAAATGCTTCGTACGATTCTTGCAAAAAACAGAAGGCCCCTTTGTTATCGGACTTACGTCAAGCTGGGGTACAGGCAAAACTTTCTTTTTACGCTCTATGGAAAAAGACCTCGATGATGCCAAACTCCCATGCGTCTACTTCACTGCTTGGGAAAATGATTTTGGGGCAGACCCTTTAATCTCCATGCTTGGAACTATCAACAGTGAGCTGGCAAGAAAAGAATATCTGGAAAAAAATGCCCTTGCTGTTCTCGCATGTTTGGGCAGTGTCATAGTTTCTTCTGCAGTTCATGCGTTCAATGATGCTGTCGCAAGCAAAACTGGACTTAATGTTCTCGAACTCAAGGATAGGATAAATCAAGCTAAAAAAACAGCAGGGAGTGAAATTTTAGACAAGTTCCTTGCAGGGGAAGAAAGTAAACAAAGCTTTGAAACGGAACTAAAAGAACTTTTGGAAAAGATCAAAGCGAAGCACCCTGCTTCTTCCTTGATTGTTTTTATTGATGAATTGGACAGATGTCGCCCGGACTACACAATCAGCCTTTTGGAGCGAATTAAGCACCTTTTTAGTGTTCCGGGCATTGTTTTTGTTTTATCTATTGATTTAGATCAGTTACTCATGATTATAGAACATACATTTGGAATAAAACCACCAACCGCTAATCCAGAGGAAGATAGCCGCCTTATCTATCTGGAAAAATTTATTGATATGTATTATCAACTTCCTGAAATCTCCACTGAGAATTTTATTAAGTCAAAGCTTGATGCACTGATAACTCAAGAGCCTAGAGCCTGGAATCCTTCTTCTCATATATTGCAAGGCAACAATGCCCGCGAAGCATTCCATGCCATTCTTGCCCAGGAGGCATATTTAGTCCCCCATAAATCCTTACGAGCAATTTCTCGTATAATAACAGAGTATTATGCACTATGCCAATGTTATGATTTTCAATGGTATGAAGCATTTTATGTATTTCACATACTTATCAATCAAGATAGTGGAAACTTCAAAGATAGAAAGAATCGTGTAATCAATGGAAAAAGTTACATCAATGATTGCGTTACACAACTTGCAGCATCGAGCGAAAGATATAAGTATGATCTTGTTTGCTTTCTAATCTGTATGGTAGGTCATTTTAGTCTACCTGACTTTCCTAGCCAAACGGAAGGACTTCCTCTAGAATACGAAAAAAGTATATGTGACAACGCTGCCGATTTCCAACGTATGGGGCTACTGCCCCAAACTAGTGAGTTCTACCAAAACCTTCAACAAAAACTCCAGCTCACAGCTGATTTTTTCCAGCCCTCCCCTACTGGTGACCACGCCGACTAACTGTACACCTAACCCTAGCACTTCAACCCTTCCAGATAATCCGCCCAGAATTGCATCAGCCTTTCCCGTTCATCCCAATATTCCGCTCTGTTGTATATAGCACGTATTTTGTCATACCCTGCATGTGCCAGCTGCATTTCTATTACGTCATGCGGCTGGCCTAACTCATTTAATAGGGTAGAAGCCATACTTCTGAAACCGTGGGCCGTCATTTCCTCTTTTGCATAGCCCATGCTGCGCAAGGCAATACGCACAGTGCCATCGGAAATGGGTCTGCTTCTTCCGCGTTCAGAAGGAAAAACATATTTCCCGTCACCTGTAAGCGGTTTCAGCTTAGCTAATACAGCAAGGGCTTGCCGTGAAAGCGGCACCTTATGTTCCATACGCATTTTCATTTTTTCGGCAGGGATAGTCCAAACCTTTTTATCAAAGTCTATTTCTGCCCATTCTGCCTGCCTTACTTCTCCTGGACGGGCAAAAGTAAGAGCAGAAAACATAATGGCAGACCGCACCACGAGAGAACCACTATATTCTTCAATAGCCAGCATGAGGCGTCCAGCTTCCGCAGGGTCAGTTATGGCAGCAAAATGCCCCCGTTTGTGGCGCACAAGGGCACCGCGCAGATCCCTACACGGGTCAGATGGCACAACACCCGTTGCAACACCATACTGAAAAACCATAGAACAAAGCCCCAAAACACGCTCCGGCACTTCCACAACACCACGCGCTTCTATACGGCGTATAATGGCCAGAATGTCAGTGGGCTGCATATCGGCAACCTGCCTGTCCCCTAAAAATGGCAACACATGCAGAGCCATTCTGCTTTGGTTTTTTTCAAGGTGATTTGGTGTCCATACATGTTTTTTTGCAGCAAAGCACTCTGCCATAAGGGCAGAAAAGGTCATGCTTTTTTCTGTAGCTCGCTTTATAGCGGGGTCAGTATCATTCCGCAAAAGCCTTTTAGCATCTTCACATTTTTCTCTGGCTTCCTTTAAAGAAACAGTAGGCCACTGCCCAAAGCTTAGGCGTTTTTCCTTTCCCCCTATCCTGTATTTCATGCGCCATAACTTCCCCCCAGCTGGAGAAACCTCCAGATATAGGCCGTTGCCATCAAAGTAGCGTATAGCTTTAGCACAAGGCTTCAAATTCTTTATTTTAATCTCAGTCAGAACAGGCATTGGGGGCATCCTCCAAAAACGCAGTTTCCCATGCCCCCAAAATGCCCCCAAGTACACTGCTATGTCAATAGACTGTTTTATACTTTCTTATACTGCCAACACGTTAAAAACAAAGTCTGGCAAAGCTTTTTATACTTTGCCAGACTGTCTTATACTATCATCTGGTGCCGAGGGCGGGACTCGAACCCGCACAGCATTAGCCGCTACCCCCTCAAGATAGTGTGTCTACCAATTCCACCACCTCGGCGCAGGTTGTAACTAGCCTAACATGCGCCCTATTGTCAAGCTTTTTCCGCAGGAAAAAAACTTCTTGCAAAACATACGGAAAACTAAAACTTTTTTCTTGTAACAGAAAGAAATATACCACGTCCGCAGGGCAAAGGCAGTAAAAAAGCTTGCGAATGAAGCATTGCCAGAGAATGCGGAAAAAGCTGTCCCCCCCTATACCTGCTTGCGATTCGTCCGAATAAGCTATAAGATGATTAATGCTTCAACGCATTTACCAACTCTGTTTTTTATGCAGGTAGCTCTTTATCACAGTATTAACCTATTTTACAATCAGGTAGACTACACCATCTTTTTGTATGCCGCCTGGTTCACTATTCGTAAGAGGCTCCGAAATGACTTCAGCCAGTGTTCGTTCGCGTATCACAATCATGGCCCTGGGCAGCGTTTTTCTCATGCTACTTGCCAGTTTTGGTAGTGCTTGGTATTATAAACAAATAACCAATACCCTGACAGAGCAAGTTGAAAGCACAGCCGCGGGAAAAATTGCAACACTGGAAATTTCCAGCCATTTTAACCTTGTAAGTCGTATTGCCCGCAATATTATGCTTGGCAGTGACATTGAAAAAGACCTTACCCGCTACCAGGGTAGTATAGACGCCATGGAGAAAAACTTTACCATTCTCCAAGGCACACTTATGGACACAAAGGATACAGAACTTTTTACTCTGGCTCAAGAAACAACCATGCATTATGTGAATGTTGCGTTTGCTTTTTGCCAGGAACTACAAAGTATACCCCCGAAAGAGCGCGTAAATGAATATGCACGTTTTGGTCAGGTAGCCACCCCGCTTGCGGAAGAAGCACGCAAACGCTTTGATGAAATAGTAAAATACAAAGATGAACTTTACCAGCAGTCCCTTATTAATGGCGCCGCTGCTTCAGACAGAGCCTTCCTTTACATTCTTCTGGCAGTGCTTGTAACAGCTCTTGCATATGCCGGGATAGCCGTACCTATCCAGCGTTCCATTGTAAAACCCCTGGATACAGTAACCCATTATGCCAAAGAAGTGGCGGAAGGTTCTACAAACACTATTGACAGCACAGGCTTCCCCATAGAATTTCAAAAGCTTGCACAATCTGTTATGCAAATGGTTGTGCAAATGCAAGCCTATACGGATGGTGTGCTTAATAGCCTTTCCATGCCTGCACTTTTAGTAGATATTGATGGAAAAGCAAAATGGTGGAACAATGGCATGCTTGAAATAACAGGTTCTGGCCATGTAAAAAATGCAGAACCTACAGAACTTTCCCGTATACTTTCCCAGCAAGATGCCATAAAAACATGCCAGGAAGCAAGTGTAAAAAAAGAAACATGCACATGCGAAATTGTTTTTCCCTCCCAAAAATCTGCCATATTAACAGCAACACCTTTTAAGGACGATAAAGGGAAAATACTTGGTACACTTGCCACATGCTTTGATATAACAGACTTAAAAAACCGCCAGATAGCAGAAGAAGAAAAAAGCGCGGCACTTGCGCAATATGCCCATGAAGCTGTGATAAGTGAAAAAGAAATAATGGATATTATCCAATTTATGAATGGCCACATCATGAAGGCGAATGACAAAGTGCATTCCCAGCAGGAAGCCAGTATATCTGTTGCATTAAGCATACAGGAACTCAGCGATTCTATCGCGCAGGTGGCACAAAGCGCGGCATCTGCCGTGGAGCTTGCCAATTCCACCAAAGAAACCGCAGTTGCGGGCGCGCATGTGGTGCAGGATGTCACCCAGTCGCTTGACCATGTAAACAACATGGCCCGTGAACTTGGGGCAGATATGAATACCCTGAGCAGCCAGGCAGATGACATTGGGAAAATCTTGAGTGTTATCACAGATATAGCAGACCAGACCAACCTGCTGGCCCTGAATGCCGCCATTGAAGCAGCGCGTGCTGGCGAAGCAGGCCGCGGTTTTGCGGTTGTAGCAGATGAAGTGCGCAAACTGGCAGAAAAAACCATGGCCGCCACGCAGGAAGTGCGCGGTTTTGTGCATAATATCCAAACAAGTACAGCCAGAAGTTACGCCACCGTAGAACAAACCACATCGGAACTGTTATCCGCAACAGATTACACACGCAATGCCGAACAGTCTTTAGGCTCTATTGTGGAACAGGCCCTGACAACAGAACACAGTGTAAGCTCCATTGCAGGTGAAACAGAAGCGCAGTCCAACACAGGTGCCCGTATTAACACCACCACGGAAGGTATACGCCAGATAGCGGGCGATACTGTGCAGGCTATGACAGACCTTACGCATCTTCTTGAGTCTTTAAAAGAAAAAAGTGCCTTATTAAGCACTATTATCCATAAAATGGCTCAAGTATAGCAAAATAGATTCAATAGGGTCAGGAGGTTTTATGAGCATCCGTAATCGTATGCTCTGTGGCTTCATACTTCTCTTTTTTCTCACAGGCACAGGGTATCTTTATTCTCTGAATCAAACCCTTACTCTGGCGGACTCCTACGAAGAAGAATCCTTTCTTCTTTTGGAGCAGCGCCTTATGCAGGCACTTGCGCCTTTTAGTATTTTTATCCATCAAACGGAAACAGAAATACGCACTCTGGCCGCTCTTGGTGAATCATTCACTATGTCTCTGCCTGCCCGTTCAAGCCGCGCCCAGGCCCTTTTCACCGCGCAAAACACTCTGGCCAGCCTGCTTAAAACGCAAGGGGAAGATTCTGGCTTTTTTGCCTTTGGTCTGGAATATGAACCCTTTGCCTTGTTGCCGGACCAGGAGTTTTTTGATGCCTACGCCTACTGGGAAAATTCACGGGTAGTGCAGGCAGAAGACACCTTTGATGATTATTTGGATACATCATGGTATTCTGTAGCAAAACCAAGGGATTGGCCTGCGGATAAAGTGCGCCCGGAACACCAGTACTGGACAAGCCCTTATATTTCTGAAGATACTGGCACGCTTATGCTAACAGCCAGCGCCCCCATGTATAATAATGCCAACCGCATTATAGGTGTGGCGTATCTGGATGTATCCCTGGACGCGCTGGATACTCTGGTAAAAAATACCGCTATGATGGAACGCTCCGAAAGTTTTGCGTTTAACCAACATTCCGGCATTATAGCAGCCTTCCCGGAAAACCCCGCCCTGCGTTTGCGTTCCATACAGGAATTGCCGTATGGGCCGGAACTTCTTAATACGCTGACAACATACACACAAAACACCGCCCTTATCCAGTCCGAACAGGTATACAGCCAGCAGCTGACCTTAGAGGACGAACAGTGGGAATGCCAGATTTACCCGGCAGGCGGTGATTTACTTGTGGTTACCCTTACCCCCACATCGGTGCTGTATGCCAAAAGTATAGCCACTCGTTCAGAAGCGGTATTTGCCAATATTCTTTCTCTTACCCTTATACTTTGCGCACTTTTCCTGGCCGCTGTCTATACAATAACCGTGTTTATACGCCCCATGGGGCGTATCGCCCGCTATGCGGGACAAGTTGCACAAAACAAACACCCAGAGGCCCTGGATGGCTATTTTGTGGCAGAACTTGCCACCCTGAAGCAGGCCCTGCTTACCATGCTGGATAACCTGAACAGGCAGATGGAAAAAACCATCCAGCAATCCCAGGAATCAGAAAAGCAGGCAGCAGAAGCCCAAAAACTGCGTCTGCAGGCAGAAGAACAGCAGGCCGTGGAAGCAGGCCGTGTAAAAGCTATACAGGAAGTTGCCCACCAGGTATCAAAAGTAGCGGAAGATGTGGCCCTTCTTACACAAAATGTGCAAAGCATCACGGAACAGGTGGAACACGGGGCCAGCGAACAAATGCAGTACCTTGCCAGTACCATACAAAAAGCGCAGGTGCTTGAGTCCACATTGTCCCAAAGCGCTGCCCTTTCCCTGCATGCCGCGCAGGAAGCGGATACCTCCCGTGGCCTTGTGCAGGAAGGCAATACTATGGTGTTGCATACAGAAAAAGGCATGCAATCCCTTGTTAAAAGTATAGATATTCTAAGTGAAGACATGCGCAGCTTGTCAGAACAAAGCCATTCTATTGAAAATATTATGCTTCTTATTTCCGACATTGCGGACCAAACCAATATGCTGGCGCTTAATGCCGCCATTGAAGCAGCCCGTGCAGGTGAAGCTGGACGGGGCTTTGCCGTAGTAGCCGATGAAGTGCGGAAACTGGCGGAAAAAACCCTGAAAGCAACGGAAGAAGTGGAACGGGCCGTGCGCAGTATCCAGTCTACAGCGTCACAGGGTATGCACACCATGGACGAGGCAGTCAGTTCTGTGCAAAATGTTATGGAACTTACCCAAACCGCAAGTAATGTGCTGGAAACAGCACAGGCCCATGCCCATAGCGTCGCAGACAATGTACGCACTACCGCCACGCAGAGTGAAGAACAAACACAGGAAATAAAAGTGCTGGTAGACGCTGTTAACACCTGCCATTCCATAGCCACAAACACCACAAACCATGTGCAGGATGCGGAAAATGCCCTTAAGGCTCTCAGCAACCAGTCCGGCACCCTTGTTTCTGTTTCGGAAAAACTTAAGAATTAGCTTTTACGATACCCCCCCTCCCCCACCAACCTAAGGCGCAATTTCCCCCACCGGGGAAAATGCGCCATTTCAGAATTGCCCTAACCTGGTTGGGCGATGTATCCATTCGCTTTTGTTATACAAATTAAATCATTTTTTCCATATAGATTTACCTTTTCCAATTCTCACAACCACTAAAATAGAATGTTTTTGAGAAATATTGACCGTTTTTTCATATTCTGTATTCTGTCGTCAAAGAAGCAAATGCTACACTTTTGCATAACAAGAAAGGGTTATACTATGGATACAGAAAACTTTTTAGCATCATTACTTGAAGTCGCGGATATACGGATTAATGGTACACGCCCATGGGACATACATGTATATGACAAAAGAATTTATAACCGTGTATTTTTTGGCGGCACTATAGGTCTTGGTGATGGTTACACAGAAGGATGGTGGGATTGTGAAGAAATAGATACAATGGTTTGTAAGGCATTGCGTGCCAATCTTACCAAAAGAATACGCCGCCATATCCCGTTGCCCTACAGAATGTACATGGCTTTCCTTTTTGCCTCCCAGCGGCACTTTGGCAAAAGTATGCAAGACCAGCTTTTTAAGCCTGATCGGGCGGAATTTTATTCCTATTTGCTTGGCGAGGGCATGGAATACAGTTGCGGCTACTGGAAAAATGCACAAAACGCGGTGGAAGCCCAGCAACACAAACTTTCGCTTATTCTGGAGAAACTCCAGCTTAAACCCGGCATGCAGGTGCTGGATATTGGCTGCGGCTGGGGCACCTTACCTGCGTACCTTGCCACCCATGGCCAGGTGAATGTTACAGCCCTCTGTTATTCTAAAACACAAATGGAATACGCCAAGGCCCATTATAATGCACCGGGCATCAGCTGGCATCTGGCTCCTGGCAATCTTACAGATCAGTATGACAGAATTGTTTCCATGGGCACACTTATGCAGTTGCCCAAAAGAAAATTTTCTTCTTTTTTCCACCATGTACGCCGGCTTTTAAAGCGCAACAGCCTGCTGCTTATGCACACAATTGGCAAAAATCCGCCTTTTAAGCATTTAGACCCGTGGGTGCGCAAACATCTGCATGTCCAACATGCCCCCCCTTCCCTGCCAGATTTAAGCGAAAGTTTTTCTTCCCAGTATGTTATGGAAGACTGGCACAGTTTTGGCGCAGATTACGATAAAACCATTATGGCATGGGATAGCCGTTTGCGACAGGGCATACGCGAAAAAACACTCCATCTGGATTCCCGAACAAGCAAAGCTTTACACTATTATCTTTGTTGCAGTGCAGGCGCTTTCCGTGCAAGGCAGCTGCAAATCTGGCAAATTGTTTTAAGCCCGGAGGGTATGGAAGGGGGGTATTGCTGTGCCCGCTAAACTTTCCCCTTTCTTTTTACTTGCATTCTCGGCTCTTCTTGCCCATAATTGCGCATACCATATGTATGAGCGAGAACCACCATGCAGCACAACCAACCGCACACGTTCATGGACTCCCTCCATTTTGATGCCCAGGACTATGCTTTTCTTACACTTATCCAGAAAACCCTCCGGCAAAATCAGGAGGACCACGCCCCGTGCCCCCGTGATGAAGAACGGGAGACCGAACTCTTTTTTGCAGACCTTCACCCCAATGGTATTGTAGAACTGGCCATGGCCGGGGAAATGCGCATTGCCTCCTCCGTCCTGCATCTTCTGGATACCTTGAAGCAAGGCCAGGAAAATGAACGTTTAAAAGCTCTGGTGGCCCTGAAAGAAAGTGTGCTGGTAAGCGCGCGTACTACATTGCGCCATAACACCGCGCGTGTGCTTATCCAAATAATGAAGGAAATTGTACGCTCAACAGATTTTCGGCGTCAGCTTAGCCTTGCGCACGATTTCCGCCAGGCGGCAACAGGCAAACCTGTTGTGGTACGCCGTATGCTGCGCCGTTATTATCTTCTGGAAATGCCGGAAGAATGGAACCAGGCTGTTTTTGACCACCATGTGCACGACGCCAATACCAAAGGCCGTAAAAATGCCACCCACCTTATTATGGATGCGTGGATAAAAGGCATACGCTCCCTCACGGTTATTTACTACAATTATGTGGCGCCGGAGGCAGCGCGGGAACTGCTCACCGCGGCAGATATTATGGGCATTACGGTGCGTATTGGGCTTTTGTTCCATGCGCCCTTCCATGATAAATTTGTGGACTTTATCTGGATACCGCGCGGCTTTTCCGATGCGCAGGGCTTTCTTAACTTTTTGGACGAAGCCCCCATGCGCCGCCTTATGGAAGAAGGCCGCAAAGCCACAAAATGGATGGAAGGCAATATCCTTGCCATTTTGGACCATTGGAATAATCACGACAGATTTGATCTAAGCGAAGAACTGGCCATAGCCTGCCCTCCCCTGGAAAAAGAAGCCTTTCTGGCCTTTGTGGGCAATGGGCAAGCCTCCCTTTCTCACCTTGCGGAATTTATTCACAAAAGTATACACCCTTTGTTATGCGACAAAGTACAAAATCTTTATGCGCTGG
>CAZJOG010000057.1:0-12349 GCA_964547565.1 uncultured Desulfovibrionaceae bacterium | reverse complement strand
GAAGAAGCCCGCCTTGCAGAAGAAGCGGCTACAGCCCTCTATAATAGCCCAGAAAAACGTGCGGAACGGGTGCGTGCAGAGCGGGATACCCGATTAAACGCAACCCAATGGCAAGTAGAACGCCACGCAGATGAACAGACAGGCGGCTTACCAACATCACTAAGTAAGGAGGAATACGCGGCACTTCTTGCCTATAGGCAAGCCCTTAGGGATTTGCCCGAAGTAGAGGGCTTCCCGTGGGAAGGGGTGGAAAATACCCCGTGGCCTGTGCGGTAAAGGGGATGATGTTCTTTTAAACAGTGGCAGGGGAGCGGTAACTCCCCCACCGGCTGGGCGTAATAGCACCCAACCACGGCACACCAACTGGCATATAACAGCGGCCAGAAGGCGATTCCCGTCTGTTTTTAGGTCACAGCGAGTGACAGCCCAAAAATAGCACGGCGTTTCATATTGTGCAATACTATTACACTATGTGTAATTAAAGGACTTATCGCATGAAAAACGCACATGAAATTTCTTCCCCTCTTTCCGGCTGGCTTGGGGGCAAGTACCAACTTTCTGAACAAATTCTTTCCCTTTTCCCCACGCATCATACCTATGTAGAGGTTTTTGCTGGTGCTGCTTGGGTATTATTCCGCAAGCCAACTTCAAAAGTGGAAATCATAAATGATATTAATAAAGAGCTGGTAACATTTTACCGTGTTCTTCAAAACCACTTTGCGGAATTTTGCCGCTCTTTTGAGTGGGCGCTTATCTCGCGGGTGGACTTTGAGCATTACAAACACCTGCCTGCTGAAATGCTCACGGATATTCAACGCGCTGTGCGCTTTTACTACTTACAGCGCAATTGCTTTGGTGGCCGCATGGATGATAGCCCTAGCTTTGGTGTTTCAGCTTCCCGCCCCCCAAGAAGCAATCATGGAGAGTTGGAAAAATCCCTCAAAGCTGCGCATGAACGGCTTAATAAGGTATATGTTGAGTGCCTACCGTATACTGAAATAATTAGGCGTAATGATAGGCCAGAAACCTTCTTTTACCTTGACCCACCATACTGGGATTGCGAAAAATACTATGGAAAAGGCGTGTTTGATAAAGAGGACTTTACCAAACTGGCAGAGCAATTAGCCTCTATCAAAGGCAAATTCCTGCTTTCCCTGAACGATACCCCAGCGGTTCGAGAAATCTTCAAAAATTTCAAGATTGAAACAACTGAAGAAATTACCTATACAGTGGGCGCACACGGCAACGTGAAAACACACGAGCTTTTTATCCGTAACTATTAAGCCGCAGCTCTTCAAGGGCAAAGAAAAGAGGCGGATTAGGAACACCCTAACCCGCCTCTTGTAATTCAATTACACATAGCGTAATAAATTGCCTGCGCGTTTATCGCAAATTTTCGGGGACTTTTTCGCGCCGCGCATCACAAAAGGGGTGCCCCTTCCCCCAGTTCGCCCTTCTTTTCCTCCTCCAGGCCGAATTGTAGTTCGTAAAGGCGGGTATAGAGGGGGCAACGGTGTAAAAGTTCGGTGTGGTGGCCAATATCCACGATACGGCCGTGGTCCATAACCATAATACGGTCAGCGCCAAGCACAGTAGAAAGGCGGTGGGCAATAACCAGAGAAGTGCGTCCTTCCATAAGGTTATCCAAGGCATTTTGCACTTCTTTTTCGCTTTCGGAGTCCAGGGCGCTTGTGGCTTCGTCCAGGATAAGGAGGGGGGAATCTTTAATAAGGGCGCGGGCAATGGCGAGGCGTTGTTTTTGTCCGCCGGAGAGGCGTGTCCCGCGTTCTCCCAAAAGGGTGCTGTACCCTTCTGGCAGGGCGTTAATAAAGCTGTGGGCATTGGCGGCATGGGCGGCTTTATGGAGGCGGTCTTCTGTTTTATCTTCCGGGCAAAGGCCGTAGCAGATATTATCGGCGGCGGAGGTATTAAACAGGAAAACATCCTGCGACACAATGGCTATAGAGCGCCGTAATTCTTGCAGGGAGTAGGAGGAAATATCTTCTCCATTCCAGAGAATGCGGCCTTTCTGGGGGATATGGAAGCGGGGGATAAGGTTAATCAGGGTACTTTTCCCCGCGCCAGATGGCCCAACAAGGGCGATACGTTCTCCATTGCGGATAGAGAAGGAGATATTGTTGAGGGCGGGGGATTCGTCCGGGTTTTCGGGGGCGTAGGAGAAGGTCACATTTTCAAAGGAGAGGGAGGTAAGGGGGCTGGTGTGGGTGTTATCTCCGCCCTTTTCTATGGCGTATTCTGGTGAATCAAGAAGGGTAAACACACGCTCTGCGCCGGCAAGGGCGTTTTGCATATCCAGCATGGCGTTATTAAAGGACTTAAAGGGGTCGTACATCATAAGCAGGGCCGCCACAAAGGAAAAGAACTCCCCGGCTGTCATGACGTCTTCGATAACCTGGCTGCCGCCAAACCAGATAATAAGGCCAATGCCAAGGGCGGCCACAAGTTCCATAGTAGGGGAGGCAAATTCGCCCACCATACTCTGGTGAAGGGAAAGGCGCTGGAGGCGCAGGCTTTCGTTATTAAAAGATTCTGCGGTTTCTTTTTCTGTAGCAAAGGCTTTAATAACACGGATACCGCTTAAAAATTCCTGGAGCAGGCTGGTAAAACTGGCGTTCAGTTCTGCGGCACGGCGGCTGTAGCGGCGCAGGCGTTTGTTAAAATATACCAGGGGCAGGCCGGCAACAGGTAAAACAAGCACGGCCCACATGGCCAGAAAGGCGTTTTGATAAAACACCACAACCAGAAGGGCCAGCATAGTCAGGGACTGCCGCATAAGCATAAGGCAGGCAGGCAGACTACGCTGCATCATACCAACATCATTGGTGATATGCGACATAAGCATACCCACCTGGGACTTATCAAAGTAGGCCATGGGCAGGCGCAGCATTTTTTCAAAAAGCTGGGTACGGATGGTGCGCAGCACATTCAGGCCCACATAGGTAACGGTCATACCCTGCCCATACCGGGCTACGCCTTTGATAAGGGTAATCAGAAAATACGCAAAAGGGATAAAAATAAGGGCAGACGCATTTTTTTCTATAAAAATTTCGTCCATGGCTGGCTGTATAAGCCAGGCAGTTGCGCCTGTGGTAAGGGCAACAACAATAAGGCATACAAGGGAGAGAAGAATATACCGCCAATAGGGTTTAAAGTACGCAAGAATCCGTTTAAGCAGTGTTGTATCACGTAATTGCGAAGTAATTTTTGTGTTTACTGGCATGTGCTGACAAAATTCCGGTAAGGGTGCGTAAAAAGAAAGTATAGCGTATTTTTTTCTTTAATGCTAGAGACGATTTTGGGCAATCCTTGGGCAAACGACTCACCCGTAACATGAGCAATCGCTCCTCTTGATATATGGATTTTACTGAAATTCGCTTCCAATGTAGCAAGCTGTTTGCACGCGCGGCTTCCCGTTTTCGTCCGGATGCCGGGTATTACCGTATACAGGCGGAAAAAGCGCTGGATGGGAAAAACTGGCATAAAGCCATGGTGTTCTGGTATAAAGCGTGGCAATGCCTGGAAGCGGAAACCCCGCAGGATAATGGGGAAGAAGCGCAGCGCCTTCTGGATTTATACAACACCTTGCAAAGTGTGACAGACCGGCCGGACAAACGTCCGGAATGGCAAAAATCGCTGGAAAAACATCTCCCGGCGGCTCTTTCTTTGTCCACACTGCAAAGCCGTATTTTGCAAAAGGTGACACGGGAAACAGCGGGTCGCACCTATTCTTTCCAAGGGTTTGCCATACAGGTGGCAGATTTTGAGGGCAAACACTGCAAGGTGGAAGACGGGATACGCCGTACCATACCCGCGCCATTGCCGGAAAGTAAAAACACGGTGTACATACTGGGCGATTCGCATGTATGGTCACCGGGGGTGGAAGACAAGGACACACTGGCAAGCTGCCTGCAACGTGTTTTAAATAAGCAGGGAATAGCGCTTGCAGTGAAGGGCTTGGGCATTGGGGGTTCTCCCGTAGCTAATCTTTTTTTAAGTTTTATGCAGTTTGACATACAGGCGGGTGATTGGATTATTTTATGCGCCAATGCAGATTTTCACGCCGGGTATATGTACTATATGGATATGCAGGCAATATGCAGGGAAAAAGGGGCCCATTTTGGGCTTTGCGTACCACCAGACTTACAGGCTGTGCTGGGAACATCCCTGCGGGAAAAAATGCTGCTGCGCCATGCAGGCAAAGACCCCTTGCGGAGTATGGAATACCGCAAAAGCCGTTCGGGCACTTGCCAGCAGCTTAGCAGTTACGGCCTGCCGGTTCTGGATCCGCAGCCTTTGTTTGACAGGCCCCATAAAGCCGGGGAAGTTTTCCAGGATAATTTCCACACCACCAAGGAAGGCAATGTGGTGCTGGCTAATGCCATTTGGTCTTTCTTTTTCCAGCCGTTTTTTGCGCCGCCTGCCCTGCCTTGCCATGATGATGTTTACGCAACAGCCATACAGTCCCTTACATGGTATTTTTCCACAAAAAATAAACAAACAGTGGCACAAATACAGGCGTATACCGCGAAGTTGCCACGGCCTGCGCCCAAAGCGGAAGGTAGCCCCCCGCCTGTTATTGGCGCTATTGTGATGAATGCCAACCCGTTTACAAAAGGCCACCAGTATCTGGCAGAATACGCTGCGCAAAAGGTGGACACGCTGTATGTGTTTGTGGTGGAAGAAGACCGCTCCTTTTTCCCATTTGCGGATAGATTCCGCCTTATACAGGAAGGGCTGGCGCATTTGGGCGACAAAGTGCTGGTGATGCCAAGCGGGGAATTTATTATTTCGTCCATAACCTTCCCCGGGTATTTTACCAAGGATACACAGCAAACGCAGGTTGACCCTTCCCACGACGTTATGCTGTTTGGGCTTTATATTGCGCCGGCTCTTGGTATAAGCCGCCGCTTTGTGGGGGAAGAACCCACAGACTTTGTCACCCGGCAATATAATGAAACTATGGAAAAACTTCTGCCGCGTGTAGGTGTGCAGGTAGAAGTTATCCCGCGCAAAACGCAGGAGTTTTCCCCGGAAGCTATAAGCGCTTCCCTTGTGCGCCGCTTTTTGGAAGCAGAGGACTGGGAAAGTATACGCCCGCTAGTACCTGAAACAACCTACCATTATCTTAGGCAAAATAAGGAAACACTGTGCAGGAAAAAAAGCAATCCCGCAGCCTGAGCCAGCCGCCACGCAATAAACACCCGCAAGGTGTACACACGGCAACCAGGCAGGCGGAACCTGGCAAAAGCCCCCAAAACGCCACAGATCCAAACAACCATGTGCGTTTAAACAAAGCTTTGGCAGACGCGGGTATTTGTTCACGCCGGAAGGCGGATGAAAAAATTTTTGCCGGACTTGTGCAGGTGAATGGTGAGGTTGTGCAAAACCCGGGCACACAGGTGAACCCCCAAACAGACAGCATTCTGTGCGAGGGGAAAAACCTTACCAAACCCGCGGGCGAAGCACCCTGCTGGCTTATGTTGCATAAACCGGCAGGTGTGGTGGCAACCGCGTCCGACCCGGAAGGCAGGCCCACGGTGTTAAACCATGTCCCGCCGGAGTATAGCCATTTACGCCTGTACCCTGTGGGCAGGCTGGACTTTTTTTCTGAGGGCCTTTTATTACTCACGAACGACGGCCCTCTTGCCCACCGCCTTACCCATCCTCGCTGGCATATCCCGCGGGAATACGCGGTGACTGTTCGCCTGCCCAAGGGCTGGGGGAAAAAGGAACTGGAGCAGGCCCTGCACCCTATGCGGCACGGTATGACACTTGCCGAAGGCGAAAAACTTGCGCCAGTTGATGTAACAGTAACGCAGGAAAACGCCCCGTCTGCCAGTGGACTGGTGTTTGTGCTTTTTATGGTTCTGCACCAGGGTATAAACCGCCAGATACGCCGCATGTGCCGTGACGCTGGTTTGACTGTGCTTAAGCTTATCCGCCTTTCGCAAGGCCCCTTGTCTCTTGGGGATTTGCAGCCAGGTGCCTGCCGCCCTTTAAGCCCGATGGAGCTTGCGGCCTTAAAAAACGCGGCAGGTATGTGATGCGCACGTTGTATTCCGGCTGTAAAATCAATCTTTTTTTAGATATTACAGGCACAAGAGGAAACTACCACACCCTTTCCACACTGTTTTTGCCCCTTGCCGCTCCTTCGGACATTCTGCGCATACACCCGGACACGGGAAATTCGGCTGGCCTTTCTGTCCGGTTTATTTATGCGGATAAACATGCCGCCGCAAACCCCATAAACCCTTTTTCCAACACCCTCACCAAAGCCTATGCTCTTTACAGGGAAGCCACGGGCTTTTGCCCCAGTCTGCATGTAGAGGTGGAAAAACATGTACCCTCCGGGGGTGGTCTTGGTGGCGGCAGTGCCAATGCCGCGGCCCTTTTGCAGGAGTTGCAGGCATTAGCCCCCCAGCCTTTGCCGGAAATGGAGCTTTTTGCCCTTGCGACCAAAGCAGGCGCGGATGTACCCTTTTTTCTGCGCCATACCCCTTGCCTGGCGGGTGGTATTGGCGACGAGCTGACCCCTCTGCCCCCAGAAGCCTGCGCCGCCCTTTCTTCTTGTACCCTGCTCCTGCTCTGCCCGCATTTTCCCATTTCCACCCCATGGGCCTACCAGGCCTTTGACGTGCAGGAAAAAAGCCTTGCTTTTTTACCCGCAGATCAAACCTGCAGTACGACCACACCTTTTTCTACCCTGTCAAAATCAGCGCTAATTGCCGAAAAAAACTTCCTTAAATTTTTTATGGAAAAATGCTTGACATCGGGCCCTCTCATGGATAAAAGTCATGATTCGTGTTCGGGAATATTTTTTGTCCGTAATGCGCTGGAGCCTGTGGCCTTTGCGGCCCACCCGGTTCTGGGATACTGGAAAACACGTCTTTTCCAGGAAGGCGCATTTGCAGCCGGTATGAGCGGCAGCGGCAGTAGCCTTTTTGGCCTGTTCCGCAACAGCAAAACGGCAGAAAACGCGGCCTCTTCCCTGCGGGAAGAAAACGCAAACGTACATGAGGCAGGCGTTTCTGCCGGGAATACATTCCAGGTATGGACCGCCTTGTTAGAATTTTAGTATTGGGGTGTCGCCAAGTTGGTAAGGCAACGGATTTTGGTTCCGTCATCCGAGGGTTCGAATCCTTCCGCCCCAGCCATTTTTTTTCCCGTGAAAGGCCCGCGCTATGTATGGTGATTTGAAAATACTCACAGGTACAGCCAACCCGCAACTGGCTCTTGATATTTGCGATCACCTGGGGTGTACCCTTACCCCTGCCCTTTGCGAGACTTTTAGTGACGGTGAGTTGCGCGTAGAAATTTCTGCCAGTGTCCGCGGGCACGATGTTTTTGTTATCCAGCCCACATGCGCCCCCGCCAGCTTTACTGTTATGCAGCTTTGCCTTATGCTTGACGCTCTTAAACGCGCCAGCGCAGGCCGCATTACCGCTGTTATCCCCTATTACGGCTACGCCCGGCAGGATAGAAAAGTCAGCCCCCGCGCGCCCATAAGCGCCAAAATGGTGGCTGATTTCTTAAGTGTGGCAGGCGCCCAGCGTATTGTCACCGTGGATCTGCACGCCGGTCAGATACAAGGCTTTTTTAATTGCCCCGTGGATAACCTCTACGCCAGCCCCGTTCTTTTGCAATATCTGCGCCACTTAAGAGGCGATATTGTGATGGTCTCCCCGGATGCCGGCGGCGTGGAACGTACACGCGCCTTTGCCAAAATGCTGGACTGTGGTATAGCTATTATTGACAAACGCCGCGACCGCCCCAACCAGGCCACAGCTATGAATGTTGTGGGTGAGGTGGAAGGCAAAGTGGCTGTACTTGTTGACGATATTATAGACACTGCCGGCACTATATGCGCCGCCGCCGAGGTATTACTCCAAAACGGCGCCCGCGAAGTACGGGCCTGCGCCACACACGGCGTCCTCTCCGGCCCTGCCTGCCAACGCCTTAACGATTCCCCCTTCACAGAGGTTATTGTTACTGATACCATACCCCTTGGCGAAAAAGCCGATGCCTGCCAAAAGTTGCACGTTGCCTCTATTGCCGGTATCTTGGCTAAAAGTATACGTAATATCCACGACGGCTCTTCCGTTAGCGCCCTCTTTACCTAATACCTGACTTTCAGGCGGCCATTTTTCCGCCTGCTTATTTTTAAGGAGTGAACCATGGCTGAACTTCAAACACTTGCTGTCCAAAAACGCGATGGCCTCAAAAAAGGCCCTAACCGCCGTATGCGCGTTAAAGACATTGTCCCGGGCGTTTATTACAACGCAGAAGGCGAAAACTTTGCCGTCCAAATGCCTATGCTCCCCCTCGTCAAATTGTACGAAAAAGTGGGCCGCACCAATGTCTTTAACCTTGAAATTGAAGACAATGGCAAAAAAACCGTCCACCCCGCTTTTGTCTGGGCCGCCCAATACCACCCGGTGAAAAATACCTTCACCCATATCGACTTCTACGGCGTTGACCTGAACAAGGAAATCACCATCGAAGTTCCCTTGGAATTTACCGGTACCCCCAAAGGCGTCAAAGTTGGCGGCCAGCTGGAAGTTTACCGCGAATCCCTCGTCCTTGCCGCTAAACCCGCCCTTATGCCCCGCAAAGTTGTTATTGATATCACAGACCTGGAACTGCATAAAACACTCCATGTCTCCGACTTGCCCCTCGCTGAAGGCGTGCGCGCTACCCTAAAACCCACAGCTGCCCTTGTTGCCGTTGTGGACCCCAAAGCTGACGAAGCCGCCGCGTAGCGTAATGGCGTAAAAAGAGATTTTTTTGGTGAGGGCGAAAACCTTTTTGGTGAACAAAAAAAGGTTTTCGCCCTCACGTACCCCCCCACTTTCCAAAAAAACTTTTTTGGTGTGGGATTTTTTTTATTTAATGATGGTTCTCCCGTGACTATTCATCACAAGACTCCGCTTTCAATTGGTTTTACATACATTTGCAGGCCCAGGGCTTTGAGAATAGCCTGCAGTGTTGTAAAATGCGGGTTGCCCTTACGGGAAAGCGTGCGGTACAGGCTTTTTTCATTTAAGCCCGCTTTTTGGGCCACAACCGCCATCCCACCATGGGCAAGCGCCAGCTGGCGCAAAAGAATAAGCAGTTCTTCTGTTGAGCCTTCTTCCATAAGGAAATTAAGGAAATCTTGTGCAAGATCAGGGTCTTCCTGATATATTTCCGCCATCACAGCATCATAGTGAATAGTAGGGGAGATTGCTTCCATATTTGCACCTTACATCTGCATCTTTTTTACATTGCTTTGAAAATTCAATATCAGCCTGTTGTGTCGTTTTATCACCTGTCAGATACAGAAGAATAACTTGTCTGCCCAACAAAGAATAATAAACCCTGTAACCAGGGCCATAATCTATCCTTGCCTCAAATACACCACCGCCTACTGATTTATGGTCCCCAAGATTGCCATTTTCCATCCGCATAATACGCTGGTTAATGCGCATCACAGCTTGCCTATCCTTGATGGAATGCAAGCTGTTTTTAAAGGGGATTTTTCCCTCTTGGGTTCTGTACAGTAAAATTTGGTTGCGTATTTCCATGCCTCTTTGTAGCCTGTGGGCGACTTGTATGTCAATAAAAAATTCCCGGGATTTTTAACTCTCCCGGGAATACAAAATCTACAGACAAAGACGATTAATAACGGTAGTGATCTGGCTTAAAGGGCCCGTCCATGCTTACGCCAATATAGTCCGCCTGTTCTTTGGAAAGTTTGGTAAGTGTAACCCCAAGGCGTTCAAGGTGCAAACGTGCCACCTCTTCATCCAGCTTTTTCGGCAGGATATGCACCTTTTTTTCCAGCTTGCCATGCGCCAGTTCCATTTGCGCAAGCACCTGGTTGGTGAACGAGTTGGACATAACAAAGCTGGGGTGACCTGTTGCGCAGCCAAGGTTCACCAAACGGCCTTCTGCCAGCACCACAATGGAGCGTCCGCTGGGCAGGGTCCATTTATCCACCTGCGGCTTAATATTCAGGCATGTGCAACCCTTGGTGGTTTCCAGCCATGCCATATCAATTTCATTATCAAAGTGGCCAATATTACACACAATGGCCTCATCCTTCATAGCCGCCAGATGCTCCCCTTTGATAACATGGTAGTTGCCTGTGGCTGTGACAAAAATATCCGCTTCCGGCAGGGCTTTTTCTATAGTTGTGACTTCAAAACCTTCCATAGCGGCCTGCAAGGCACAAATGGGGTCAATTTCCGTAACAAGCACACGCGCGCCAAAGCCACGCATAGACTGGGCGCAACCTTTGCCCACATCCCCGTAGCCGCACACCAGCACCACCTTGCCCGCCACCATAATATCTGTGGCGCGCTTAATGCCGTCTGCCAAAGATTCGCGGCAGCCGTACAGGTTGTCAAATTTGGACTTGGTGACAGAGTCATTCACGTTAATAGCCGGGAAAAGCAAACGGCCTTCTTTTTCCATCTGGTACAAACGGTGCACACCTGTTGTGGTTTCTTCAGAAACACCGCGCACCTTAGCGGCAACACCCTGCCAGCGGTCTTTTTTGTTTTGATAGGAAAGCGCAAGGCGTTCCATAATAATAGCAAATTCTTTGTTATCCGTTGTTTGCTTCAGGAGGGAAGGATCTTTTTCTACAGCCACACCCTGGTGGATAAGCAGGGTAAGGTCACCGCCATCGTCCACAATAAGATCCGGGCCAGAACCATCTGGCCAGGTGGAGGCCATTTCCGTACACCACCAGTAGTCTTCCAACGTTTCCCCTTTCCAGGCAAAAACCTTGGCATAGCCAAGAGCCGCAATAGCAGCCGCCGCATGGTCCTGTGTGGAGAAAATATTGCAGGAAGCCCAGCGTATATCCGCGCCCAAGGCGTGCAGGGTTTGGATAAGCAGGGCTGTCTGGATGGTCATGTGCAAAGAGCCGGAAATTTTCAGGCCTTTAAGCGGTTTTTTATCCCCATAACGGGCAATAAGGGACATAAGGCCGGGCATTTCCCGTTCAGAAAGCTGCATTTCCTTTTTGCCAAAATCAGCAAGGGAAATATCGGCCACTTTATACGGCAGGGAAAGATCAAGCGGTTGAGCGGACATGGGATTCTCCTCAGAATGTGGTGCAGAACGGGAAAAACCCGTCCTGGGTATGTTAGACAGGCCGCGCCAGTGTTATAGCCAGCACAAGCCCACGGTTGACAGGGTACGAATAGTTTTCCAGCACTTCTAATCCCGCCTGGGAAAGGAGCTGGGCAAGCGCCTCCGGCTCAAAACCAAGCCAACGGTCGCCGTATTGCACACGCATATCTTCTACCTGATGGCGTACAAAGTCCGCCACCAGCAAAAGACCGGACTTTTTAAGCACCCGGCGGATATCCACCAGCGCAAGCCGGGGGTCTGCCACATGGTGCAAGACAAGATTAATACAGGCAAAATCCGCCTCTGCATCTGCCAAAGGCAAATGGTCCAGTTCCCCTATACGTAAAGAAACCGGGGTGTTTTCCCCAAAGCGGCGGCGGGCCAGCTCCAGCATACGGGGGGAACCATCCACCCCTATCAGGCTTTGGCAATGGGGCCGCAAATACTCCAGCACTTCACCTGTGCCGCAGCCTAAATCTACGGCCACATGGCAATTGGCGCCCAGTTTGGCTGTCATCAAGTCACACACCGTGGCGGGCAGGCAAAAATCGCCCAAAACTTTGCGGTTTAATTCATCCCAGTCTTCCGCTATGGTGTTAAAAAACTGCCGGGTTTTCAGCGCGCGCTCTTCCATCAAACGCTGGGCACGCTCCCAGTCTGCTGTGTAAAGCGGCCCACGGGCCACAAAAGGCAAAAGACTTTCCAGAAAATCCCGCGCCTCCCCTTTTTCCACAACAGAATAAAACGCCCACAGACCATCGCGCCGCGCATGCAGCAAGCCTGCCTCAGACAAGATTTTTAAATGCCGCGAAACGCGCGATTGCCCCATTTCCAGCAATGTCACAAGCTCATTAACCGAAAGCTCATGCCGGATAAGGATAAGGGCAAGCCGCAGACGTGTTTCGTCCGCAAGGGCACGCATGTATTTGAGGGCATTTTGCATGGTAATGGTGTATCCCGGGATATTTGTATCAAGAAAACTTGATATAGATATGCGTTTATCCGGATATAGTCAAGTGTTTTCTGGCGACTCGAAAATTTGCTCGAGCCTCCCCTGCAAACTCTCTGATTCTATATTCCGCAATTTGTTTGCTAATTTTTTCCATAAACAACACAAGGCCACGGTTTCCCGTGGCCTTGTAAATACCTGTTGCAAAAAATGGAATTACTGAGCTGGGGTTGCTGCATCAGCAGTAGTATCAGATTC
>CAZJOG010000056.1:0-12482 GCA_964547565.1 uncultured Desulfovibrionaceae bacterium | reverse complement strand
CAAATACCCCTAAAAAACAACTGGCGTTTTTGGACATTACCCCCTACTACCCTGACAGACCCGCCAACCTTACATCTCGTGCGTCTCTTGCGCCTTATGGCAAAACGGACACCCATACAGCCCCCCAGCCTCTTGCCTATGTCAATATTATGCAGGGGTGTGATAATTTTTGCGCGTATTGTATAGTGCCGTATACCCGCGGGCCGCGTAAATCCCGCCCGTCTGCTTCCATACTGGAAGAATGCGAGGCCTGGGCCCAAAAAGGCAGCAGGGAAATTACCCTTCTTGGGCAAAATGTTAACGCGTATGGGCTGGATTTGGCAGAAAAAAACCAGCCGGAAATTTCTTTTCCCGAACTTTTGCATAAAGTGGCGGCTATCCCGGGTATAGAACGTATACGCTTTACCTCTCCCCATCCCAAAGATTTTTCTCCCCGTACTATAGCCGCCTTTGGTGAACTTAAAAGCCTTTGCCCGCGTTTGCATTTACCCCTGCAGGCAGGGTCAGACTCTGTTCTTGCCCGTATGGGTCGCAAATATACAACAGCGCATTACCGCGAACTTGTGCGTGTTTTGCGTGCCGCCAGACCGGATATTGTTTTTTCTACAGACATTATTGTGGGTTTTCCCGGAGAAACAGAAGAAGAATTTCTCCAGACACTGGCGTTTACAGAAGAAATGGATTTTATTTCCAGTTTTTCCTTTTGTTATTCAGACCGGCCTGGCACACAGGCAAGCAAAATGGAAAACAAAATCCCCCATGAAGTCCAGCTGGAGCGCCTTACCCGCCTTCAGGCTCTTCAGGAAAAACTGGGGCAGCGCTGGCTAAAAACACGGGTTGGCGTAGAAACAACCGTGCTGATAGAAGGCCCTTCCGCCAAAAAAGATAAAATAGGCCAGTGGCAGGGGCATGACCCCTGGGGAAATACCGTGCTTGCAGACTTCCCGCCTTTTGCCCAGCCAACAGGCCAAATTTTGCCTGTGCGTATAACAGAAGCCAAAAAACACTCCTTGCTGGGTGAAATACTACGCACATAAAAAAAGCCCACGTGAAGAAAAGATCATAGTTGCGCCCCAAGGATATTTTTTGTATAAGAATGTAACCGTTGGACTTTTTTATGGCTTTATCGGCTGACCGCCTGCGCGGTTAACCGTCTGACCTCAGGAGGGGGGAATAATATGGCGCTTCCACTTATTGTTATGGGTGCTACAGGCAGAATGGGATCTACAATTACACATCTTGCCTCAGGCAGGGAGGATGTAAAAATTGCCGCTCTTGTGGACAGGGAAAATAAAGCAAAAGAACTGCCCTATGCCTGTTCTCTTCTGGATGTTGCAGACAGTGCCGGTATGGCCCAAGTTCTGAAAGATTTCCCGGATGCCACGTTTATTGATTTTACCGCACCGGAAGCCAGCCTTGCCACTGCACGCCTTGCGGCAAAGAGTGGGCATGCCGCTGTTATTGGCACAACAGGCCTGACAGAAAACCAGAAAAAAGAGCTGGCAGAACTGGCAAAACAAACAAAGCTTTTTTATTCTGCCAATATGAGTGTTGGCATTAATGTGCTTTTGGAAATTTTGCCACTTTTGACCCAAATGCTGGGCGACGGCTATGACATGGATCTTGTGGAATTACACCACAAGCACAAAAAAGATGCCCCCAGTGGTACAGCTTTGCGTCTTGCAGAATGTGTGGCAGAAGCCAAAGGCTGGCATCTGGCGGATGTGGCCAATTATCACCGTGAAGGAATAACGGGCGAACGTAAGCAGGAAGAAATAGGCCTGCAAACTGTGCGTGGGGGCGATATTGTGGGGGTGCATACCCTGTACTTTATGGGCCCGGGAGAACGTATAGAAGTGACTCACCAGGCCCATTCGCGGGAAAACTTTGCAGAAGGTGCGCTTAAAGCCGCTGTATGGCTTGCCCGCCAGAAACCGGGTAATTTGTACTCTATGCAAGATGTTTTGAAAGGGTAAGGTATGTTTGTTTCACTTCTTCAAAACTCTCCCAAAACAGGCGCCTGTATGGAAAATGCACGGGAGCTGGCACAATGTATTGCCCGTGCAGAAAAAGAACACCCGGAAACCACCCTGTTTTTATGCGCAGGATACGCCCTTATAGGGCAGGAATGGCGCACTATTCCTTATTCATCGGACCTTATCCACCTGCATAAACAGGCGGAAGAAGAACTGGCGCGCCTTCTGGCGGCCAATGCCAGCAAAGCCCTTGTACTTATCCGTCGTCCGCAGGCAGCGGCATTTGTGCTTATCCGCGCGGGGAAAAAAGAAGGCATCCCTGTAGAAAACGACCATTTGTGCCTGCCGCAAGGCCAGTGTTTCCATGTGCTGGATATGGAAGACTATACAGAAACACAGCCCTGCGTGTGTAAAACCTGTCTGCCTGTTTCTTCTGTGTTTGCAACACGCAAAACGGATATTTTGCTTGTGTTGGGCAATCTGAAATTTGCCGAGGGGCAGGAAGCCGCCCTGCGTGAAACCCTGCACACATTGTCCAGCACGCGGGGTGTTCCTCTTATTTTTCTTAATCCTTCCCATGCAACAGATGGCCTGGTGTATGCCGGCTCTTCCCGCATACTCTCAAAAGATGCCCAATTGCTCGCCCTGTGCAAACATTTTGGGGAGGATGTAACAAAACCTCTGGCAACACCTTTTGCACCGTTTAATGCCGGGGATGTATCCGCAGAATTTGGTATACAACAATACCCTGCGTCCGATGAAAAAGCGCTTTTGTTTGAAGCAGCCACTCTTGCCATCCGTCAGTATGTTAAAAACTGCGGCGTAAAGCATATTGTGCTGGGGCTTTCCGGTGGTATGGATTCTTCTTTAGTGGCCTGTATGGCAGTAGAAGCCATTGGGGCGCAGTCTGTTTCCGGGGTGCTTATGCCTTCCCCCTTTACCAGTGCAGAAAGCACGCAGGATGCGGAACAACTGGCCCGCCACCTTGGTATTACCACATACACCTGCCCTATTGGGGAAAATATGGAAGCGCTTAAAACCGTTTTGCCTTTCCCTGTGGACGGCCTGACGGGCGAAAACATACAGCCACGCCTGCGTGGGCTTATCCTTATGGCCTTTGCCAACCACCTTTCCGGCATAGCGCTGGCAACAGGGAATAAGTCTGAACTGGCCATGGGATACAGCACCTTATACGGGGACACTGTGGGCGCTCTTGCCCCCCTGGGCGATATTTACAAAACCCGTGTTTATGAGATAGCCCGCTGGTACAATAAAGAAAAAAATCAGTCTGTTATACCGGAAAGGGTATTCAGCAAAGCCCCCACGGCAGAATTACGCCATAACCAGAAGGATGAGGATTCTCTGCCGCCTTACCCTGTGCTGGACGCATTGTTACAAAAACTTTTTTCCCCGCTGGAAAATTTTTCTCCCTGCCTGCTTTCCCCAAGTTTACAGGAAAGAGTGGCATTAAAAGAGCTCCCACTTGTGCCAGAAGACAACCGCCCTGTCCTTGCGCAGGCCCTTACACCGGAAAAAGAGCACGATGTCCTGCGCAGGCTTACAAAATCGCAGTTTAAACGCCGCCAGAGTCCACCTGTTGTACGCCTGAGCAAAACATGCCTGACGGATATTTTTACGGCTCCCATAAGCGCAGAATACCCCAAATACCCTTCTCAACCATGACAAAGGTACGCATGTGAAACGCCAAACCCTTTTTATTCTTCTTGTTGCCATTATTCTGGGAGGAGTAGCCATGTTTGCTTACTCCCAGGGACAAAGCGCCCCCTTTACCCGTGTACTTTTGGAAAACAAAGGCGGTGTTGTTGTTTTTGAACATAAAGAACACGCAGAAGCCTATGGTCTGGATTGCGAAACCTGCCACCATATGGATGCAGACCCGCAGGCAGGTGTAGAACCTTGCGGCACATGCCATAATGACACACGGGCGGAAGAAGAAGGCGGCCTGAACCGTAAGGACGCTTTCCACGGGCTTTGTATTACATGCCATGAGGAAATGTCCGGCCCTGTTCTGGATACCTGCAACGCGTGCCATTATCAATAGGGGAATAACATGAAAACCCGTTTTCAAGTTCTTAAAGACCCGTGTTTTTCCCTGGTGCACAATGTAAGCCAGCGCTTCACGGACGGCCCAGTCCCGCAGGAAGTGCGCCTTGCGCGCGCGGGTTTTGAGCTTTTGCCGTATGTAAAGAAAAAAGCTGTGGTAGATGTTGGCACCTGCATAGCGGTGCATCCTTCAGAAGGGAAAGGCAATCTTTTTTCTCCCATCCGTGGGGAAATTACAGAAATTAATGAGCGTTATGTTATTATTAACGCCCGTGACCTTGGGGAAAAAGCGGCGGAAATTCCCCCTTCCGACCTGCCGGATGCAAAAAATCTGGATACACTGGAAGGTCAGGAGCTTTTGCTTGCCTTGAAAAAACTGGGGGTAGACACAGCCAAGCTTTCCCGTGCCTGTGATACCCTTATTATCAATGCCCTCAACCCAGAACCCGGCATTATGTGGGCAGAACCCATGCTGGCCACCCATGTGCGGAATCTTAAGGCCGGGTTTGAGCTGCACCAGCGTTTTTCGCAGGCAAAAGAAGTGATTATCGCAGTGCCCAAAGGGGTAAATGTGGCGTACCAGGATGTTAAAGTAGCCCACATTGACCCATGGTATCCCAACAGTGTGGATGAGCTGGTCACAGCCGCTGTGACAGGGCAGGAAAAACCAGAAGGCGTGGGTATTGTAGGCCTGCATAAACTTTGGGGTCTTGGCCGGGTGGCTATTACCCAAGGGCCGCTGATGGAAGGGGTTATCACAGTTTCCAACCAGGGCCACAGCGAAAACTATATTATCAAAGACGGCACACGCGTTTCTGACCTTTTAGCCCATGCCGGTATGCAGGTGAACCCGGGTGATACCGTGGTGGTGGGTGGGCCTTTGCGCGGCCAGAGCATTTCCCAGCTGGACAGAGGCATTGACCGCAAAACTCTGGGGCTTTTTGTTATTGCGGAAGGCCCGCCACTTGAAGCCAAAAGCGCCTGCTGTAACTGCGGGCAATGTGTGCTTATCTGCCCTGCCCGCCTGAACCCCAATACACTGAGCCGTTATGCAGAATTTGCCCTTTATGAAAAATGTAAGGATGAGTATATAGACGTATGTCTGGAATGTGGCCTCTGTGGCTATGTATGCCAGAGCCGTCGCCCTGTTTTGCAGTATATTCGCCTTGCGAAAACCAAATTGGAGGTCTGAGCCCATGCCAAGCCCCTCCCCTACACTACTTGCTGTCAGCGCACCGCCATTTTGGCACTCTGGGCGTACAGTGCGTGGTTCTATGCTTTTGTCCACACTTGCGCTTTTACCTGCGGCATGCGCGGCTGTGTACTTTTACGGCCTGCCGGCACTGGGTGTATTCTCTCTTTCTGTTGCTGTGGCTATCCTTGCAGAAAGCCTTGCCTGCCTTATTATGCGGCGGCCCCAAAGTATAACAGATGGTCACGCTGTTTTAATGGGCCTTCTTTTTGCCTTTCTTTTGCCTTCTTCCGCGCCATGGTGGCTGGTAGCCTTTGGCTCTGCCTTTACTATACTTATAGGGAAAATGGCATTTGGCGGTTTGGGGGCAAGCCCCTTAAGCGCGCCGTGTGTAGGCTATGTGGCCCTTGCTATCTCCTGGCCTGTGCTCATGACACCCTTTACAGCAGAACTTTTTACTTCCTTCCCTGATCCTTTGGCTATGCTGCACCTTTTTGGCGTGGAACGCGCGCAGGATGTAGGCCTTGTGCCCATGCTTCTGGGGCAGCAGTTGGGCGCGGCTGGGGCAAGCCAGGTGGGACTTCTGGCACTTGGCGGTATTCTCCTCTGCGCACGGGGGGTTATCCGCTGGGAAATAAGCGCTTCTTTTCTGGCTGGCACAGCCCTGATGGCCGCCATATGTTTTACCATTAATCCGGAAGCTTACGCAGGCCCACTTTTCCATATACTCACAGGTTCTACCCTATTAGGGGCATTTTTTCTGGCAACAGACTACTCCGCCTCTCCCAACAGGCCGTTTGCTATGGTGCTTTATGGCGCGCTGGGTGGTGTGCTGGTGGTATGTATACGCAATTTTGGCGTATACCCGGATGGTGTGCCCTTTGCTGTTTTGCTTATTAATCTGCTTACGCCCCTTTTGGACAACCTGCGCCCGCGGCCTTTTGGCGTGAGCAAAAAAAGCGCGGTTAAAAAGGAGGGTGTGTAATGGCCTCCATTTTCCGTATGGTACTGGTGTTGTCCCTTTTATGCGGCACATCCGGCTTTGTGCTTTCCTATCTGAAAACACTGACCGCCCCTGTTATTGAAGAACAGGTTCTCACCTATGTGCAGGGCCCTGCGCTTACACGTATTTTCCCGGACGCGGATAATTCCCCCATAGCCGACCGGAAAATTTTTACACTGGAAAACGGCACGTCTGTCACCCTTTTCCCAGCCATAAAGGATGGCGCTCTGTACGGGGTGGCTCTTGAAGGCACAGGCCCCGGGTATGGCGGGGATTTGGGGGTTATGGTGGGCTTTGACATACAAACAGATACCCTGCTTGGCGTGGCCATGACAAGCCTGAAAGAAACCCCGGGCATTGGTACGCTTGTGGCAGAACCTGTTTTTACCCGCCAGTTTATGGGTTTGGATCTGCCTGTTGCTCTGACAAAAGACGGCGGCCGGGTAGACGCTCTTTCCGGGGCCACTATTTCCTCCACGGGCGTGGTGGAAGCAGTCAAAAGCGCCACAATGGTTTTCCACGCACTGGATAAACAAATCCGCACAGCCTGGGGCAAAAAGCCCGCCTGAGGAACATGATATGAAGGACTTTTGGAGAGAATTAACAAAAGGGCTTTGGAAAGAACTGCCTCCTTTCCGTCTGGTTTTGGGTTTATGCCCTGTGCTGGCTGTTACACGCAGTGCGGAAACAGGACTTGGCATGGGCATGGCGGTTATTTTTGTTCTTACACTTTCTAATGCCATTGTTTCCATGGCGCGCAATTTTATTCCCAAAAAAGTGCGGATAGCCTGCTTTATTGTTATTTCCGCCACACTTGTGGTAGCTGTGGAACTTATTATGCAGGCGTATGCCTACCCGCTTTACCAGCAGTTGGGGATATTTGTCCCCCTTATTGTGGTTAACTGTATTATCCTTGGCCGGGCTGAGGCTTTTGCTGCCAAAAACCCTGTTTTGCTTTCTATTGCAGACGGCCTTGGTATGGGTATGGGCTTTACGCTTTCGCTTACTTTTCTGGGCAGTGTGCGCGAACTGTTTGGCACAGGCCAGCTCTTTGGTGTACCTGTTATGCCAGACTTTTTTGAACCTTTTTCTTTTATGGTGGAAGCCCCGGGGGCCTTTATAAGCCTTGGTCTTATTCTTGCTCTTATGAATTATGGTAACTACCTGTACGCAAAGAAAAAAGGTATGCAGAGTGGCCCCAATCCTATGCCTTCCTGCGAATCCTGTATGGGCTGTAAAGCCTGTAGCAAAGGCCAGACGGAAGAAAACAGAGAACCGGCCCTTCAAAGCATACAACCGCAAGGCACGGGGGTATAATGTATGGGTATTTTTGAGGTTTTCCTTTCCGCTATCTTTGTGAACAATATTGTGCTTACCCAATATCTGGGGAATTGCCCGTATCTTGGCTGTTCAAAAGAAAAAAGCGTGGCACTTGGCATGGGCGCAGCCGTGGTGTTTGTTATGCTTATGGCCACCCTTTGTACGGTGCTTATCCAAAACTATGTGCTTGTGCCTTTAAACCTTGTCTATTTACAAACACTTGTTTTTATTCTTGTTATTGCCTCTCTTGTGCAGTTTGTGGAAATGTTTTTGCGTAAAATGGTGCCGCCTTTGTATAAAGCGCTGGGTATTTTTTTGCCGCTTATCACCACAAACTGCGCGGTGATGGGGGTTACCCTGCTTGTGCAGCGCCAGGGTCTGGCTCTTGCAGACGCCCTTTTGTACGCAGTGGCGACTGGTCTTGGTTTTCTGCTGGCTCTTGTGCTTATGGCAGGCATACGGGAAAGACTGGATACCTGCCGCGTACCGGCTGCCCTGAAAGGCACACCTGTGGCACTTATTATGGCGGGGCTTATGTCCCTGGCATTTATGGCCTTTAAAGGCATGGCATAAGGAGACACTATGGTCGTTTCATCCATTGCCACGTTGTTTTTTCTGGGTCTTGTGGCCGCGCTTATGCTGGGAGTTTCTTCCAAAATTCTGGCTGTTGAAGAAAACCCCAAAGTAGAAGCCGTGCTGGAAGCTTTGCCTGGCGCAAACTGTGGTGGTTGCGGCTATGCAGGGTGCGAAGGTTATGCCGTTGCCGTTGTAACAAAGCCGGAAGTGGCCGCCAACCTGTGTATTGTGGGGGGCGATGCCACCAGTGTTGTGGTGGGAGAACTTACGGACAAACGGGTGGCTGCTTCTGAACCCCAAATTTCCTACAGGCGGTGCGAAAAAATAGAAGGCAAAGTAGCTGTGCGCTGCCAGTATGTGGGTGTACCTTCCTGCGCCGCCGCTGCTTTACTGGCTTCCGGCAATGGCCCGGATCAATGCGCTTACTCCTGTTTGGGCCATGGGGACTGTGTAAAAGCCTGCCCCTTTGACGCGCTTTATCTCCAGGATGGTCTGGTAGAAGTAAATGCAAAGCTTTGCACAGGCTGCGGGGCATGCACCAAGGTGTGTCCCCGTTCTGTGCTGGAAATTATCCCCCGCAGGGCGCGGGTTATGGTAGGCTGTTCTACCAAAGACAAAGGCAAAGCCGTAACAGAAATATGCGAAGCTGGCTGTATAAAGTGTATGAAGTGCATCAAAGCCTGCCCGGCGGAAGCTGTGCGGATGGAAGACGGCATTATCCATATTAACCAGACCCAGTGCCTGAGTTATGGAGCAGAATGTGGCATGCCTTGTGTGGACACCTGCCCCCGATCTATTTTTTTAGCCCTGTGCCTGCGTGCCCCCAAGGAAGAACAACCCGCGCCCTTACAGGTGGAAGAAAAAGGAGAACAAGCCCATGCCTGAGTATTCCCGCAGATCCTTTTTGCAGGGCGCGGGCCTTACTGGCCTTGCCCTTGCTTTGCCCTTTGTATGGCCGGCCCAAAGTTTTGCAGGCCCTGCGCCTTTTTTTCGGGAAACACGCCTTTCCATGGGCACACTGGTGCATATCCAACTTGGTACAGCCACCGCGGCGCAGTATGATACTTTTTCCGCTAAAGACTTACTCGCTGGAGCTTTTTTGCGTATAAACGAGTTGGAAGACGTGTTAAGCCGCTACAGGGCTACCTCCAGCCTTTCCGTGTTAAATGCCCGGCAGGAATTAGAAAATGCGCCTCAACCCTTATTAGAGGTGCTACACGCTGCCAAAATTTTTGAAGAAGAAAGCAATGGCGCGTTTTCGCTTTCCGTTGCAACACTGGTAGATGCATACAAAACACACAGCCAGGACCAAGAACATATACAACGGGCCCGGCAATTGGCCCAGGCAGGCGCATGGCAAACAACAGCCCAAACCGCGTCTATAACAAGACAAGGTGCCAGCCTTACGCTTGACGGCATTGCCAAGGGCTTTGTGGTGGACGAGGTTTCCCGCTACCTTACTTTGCATGGCGCACCCGACCACCTGATTGACGCAGGCGGTGATATTCTGGCACGAGGGGAAAAAGCCCCGGGCACACCATGGCGTGTGGGTGTACAAAACCCCGCCAGACCGCATACCGCGCTTTTTACCCTGCCTTTAAAGGATCAGGCGCTTGCAACCTCCGGGACATATGAACAATCCTATGGGGAAGGGAAAAGCCACCTTATCCCTCCTGTTTCTTTAACCCAAAACAGGCAGGAACCGTTTTTAAGCGCCAGCGCGCTGGCGTATTCTGCTATGCAGGCAGATGCACTTGCAACATCCATAAGTGTACTTTCCCCGGCGGAAGGCAGCGCGTTAATCAAGAGAGAAAAGTCCCAGTCGGCTATTTTGCTTGGGCAAAACGGGAAAAGTTATGCTGTGGGGAAATTTCCAGTCTAAAATAATATCCTTATATAATTAGACTTAATTTTTCGTGACAAAAGCCACACAACGCGTGTATAATATGTGTACTTTTACCCGCTATGTGGCTTTTTTGCCACGTTTTTTAAACTTTATCCTGAAGGATATGCTATGAGCGTGACAGACCAGAACTTGCTCCCCTGGCGGGCGCACTTTGATGGAGATGCCCCTGGATCCATTAATTTTGTTTCCCAGCCTTTGTATGCGTACCTTGACCAGGCGGCAGAAAAATTTGGTTCTCACAAAGCCATTATTTTTGAAAATCTCACGCTTACATACAAACAGCTAAAAGACAAAGCAGAAACTGTTGCCGCTGCCCTTAAAGAACGTGGCCTGCAAAAAGGCGACCGTATTGCCATTATGATGCCCAACCTGCCCCAGACCATTATTGCCTTCTGGGGCGCTTTAAAAGCAGGGGCTGTGGTGGTTATGACCAACCCCCTGTATATGGAAAAGGAAATTACCCACCATTTCCATGACTCTGCCCCCAAGTTTTTAATTGTGCTGGATTTGTTCTGGTCCAAAATCGCCGCCATGAAGGAAAGCTTAAATCTGGAAGCCTGTTTTGTTTCCCGTATAGCAGATGGTCTTTCCTTCCCGCTGAGTTTATTGCAACCTCTTCAAATGAAAATGCAAAAAACTCTGCCTAAGGTGGAGTATGACAATAAAACCGTTTTCCCCTGGAAAGATTTGCTTAAAACAGGCAAACGCTATTCCGAACCATACAGCGATCCCAAAGAAACACTGGCTCTTTTACAATACACAGGCGGCACCACAGGTTTTTCCAAAGGCGCTATGCTAACCCACGATAATCTGGTGGCCCAGTTACAGCAATTACAGGCTATTATCCGTGGGGATGCTGCCACAACCCCCCATATTTTTCTTGGGATTATGCCGTTTTTCCATGTTTACGGCCTTATGGGGTCTTTACTTTTACCCACCCTGTACGCTTCCCCCACTATCCCTATCCCGCGTTATACCCCGCGTGACCTTCTGGAACTCATCAAAAAACACAGACCTACGTTTTTTGTGGGTGCGCCCGCCATTTATATTTCCCTTATGCAGCAAAAAAATATCAAACAATATGACCTAACCTGCATAAAACTTTGTATTTCCGGATCATCCCCCTTCCCGCTGGTGAGCATGCGCCAGTTCCAGGAAATGACAAAGGCCAATATCACAGAAGGTTTTGGCCTTACGGAGGCCTCCCCCGTGGTGATAGCCAACCCCATTTATGGTTACCAGAAAGAAGGCGCCATTGGCGTGCCTTTGCCTGACACATGGGCCCGTATTGTGGACTTGGAAACCGGCAGGGAAGATATGCCCCCCAATCAGATTGGCGAACTTATTGTCCGTGGCCCGCAGGTTATGCAAGGTTACTGGAACCAGCCGGAAGAAACCGCCAATACCCTGCGTGATGGCTGGCTTTACACAGGCGATATTTGTTACGAAGATGAAGATGGCTATTTCTTTATTGTGGACAGAAAAAAAGATATGGCTATTGTGGGCGGCTATAACGTATTCCCCAGCGAAATTGACGAAGTGCTCTACGAGCACCCCAAAGTTTTAGACGCTGTTGCCCTGAGTGTCCCACACCGCTCCCGCGGCGAAACCCTGAAAGCGTATATTGTTCCCAAGCCCGGCGAAAAAATTACCGTGGCAGAACTTGTTTCCCACTGCCGCACAAAACTTGCATCCTATAAAGTGCCGCGTGTGTTTGAATTCAGGGAAGAATTGCCTAAATCTATGGTGGGCAAAGTGCTGCGCCGCGCTTTAAGAGCTGAAGAAGAAGAAAAACTTGTGCAGCAAAGCAAGGATAAAGCGGAATAGCCTGTGTTTTTTCGTACAGATAGCCAGTTGCCCGCGCTATAGCTGGTTCTCTGGGCAACAGAGAAAAGAAATCCTGTCTTGCCGGAAAAAAAGATTGACAATTGCCACTTTGGCGTATAATGTTCCTTCTTGCCCATGCGGGAGTAACTCAGTGGTAGAGTGCAACCTTGCCAAGGTTGAAGTCGCGGGTTCAAATCCCGTCTCCCGCTCCAAAAGCTTCTTTTCGGCATGGGCAAACCGGCTTCACCGGAAAAATCGGGGCGGCATAGCCAAGCGGTAAGGCAGAGGTCTGCAAAACCTCCATCCTCCGGTTCAAATCCGGATGCCGCCTCCAAATTTTGTTCTTAAGGCGTAGCGTATATAAGTGCCAAATGGCCACCTTTGCCTTCACATAGTACCGCGCGGGAGTAACTCAGCGGTAGAGTGCAACCTTGCCAAGGTTGAAGTCGCGGGTTCAAATCCCGTCTCCCGCTCCATTTCCAAGGGACCATGTTCCCTTTTTGTTTTTCCTTTATGCCGCACCATTCTTTGCGCCTATGCGGGAGTAACTCAGCGGTAGAGTGTCAGCTTCCCAAGCTGAAGGTCGCGGGTTCAAATCCCGTCTCCCGCTCCATTACA
>CAZJOG010000055.1:0-12526 GCA_964547565.1 uncultured Desulfovibrionaceae bacterium | reverse complement strand
GCCCCTAAGTTCTCCGCTTGGGGGCTTTTTCGTGGGGTACTCATTCTGCACCCCCGCCGATTTTGCCTAATTTTCGGGGTTTTATGCGGGCTTCCAACCATAATAAAAAAGACGTTCGTTCATAACAAACGATACGCCCAATCTTTACAGAAGGCGCACCTTCGCCTCTGCAATCAAAATTTGCTAATGTTCCAGCGGAAAAAATTCCTTTAATGTGTTTTGCGGCTTCTTGCCGAGAAAAAGTAGCTGGAAGCTCTTTTTCCAATGTATTAATAATAAGTTGAGTGGTTTCAAGCATTACAAGAGGTCATTACGCGTTCTCCTTCCTGAGCTGGTTCATGGCTTTAGTTGCCGCCCGTCTGCATCTTCAGCGGGGGTTGCCTAAAAGAGGCTTCTTCATTATGTTTCACCAATTAATAAGTTTCCATCAAAAGATTGTCAATCCCGCCAAACGCACTTGTTCACGCTTTTCGATATGGCTAATAAAGCCATATCTAGGCGGGGAAATAGCCTTATTGACCGCCAATATCATTAAGAATTTGCTGCAACCTGTTAAAATGTTCGTTTGCTTCAAGTTTAGTAACCTGCTTTCTACCAAAAGATTGGGTAATTTCTTGATGCCCTTGAACGGTAACTTTCGTTCCGCTTTCATTAGAATATAAAATAAAATTGAGAATTACTTGCCTAGTAGAACCTGTGCCAAATGCGAGTTGAACAAGCACATCTGTTCCGCTATCTGACAAGGCAGTACAGGTAACTGTATTTGGTGTTACGTTTGATACAATCCAATTATTTTCTGCACACTTCCCAATAATTTTTCCTTTTACCGTGTCTAAAACTTCGTTGGGATAATAAGCTTCAGGGTTACCAGTTGGCGTATCTTTAATTTTTGGCACACTATTTCCACACCCTGAAACAAACAGTAAAAACACAAAAGCTAAAGCGATAGTTTTCCACATAATCCCTCCAAGTTCTTAATTTTCTGTTAAGCCTAAACAATGGCAATCTAACTTGTGTTATGTTGGGGAAATATTGTGCTGTTTTCGTGTTCTGTTTTTCTCTTACTCCCTACAAAAAAACCTTATACCCAGTGTTCAAAGCTTTCGCAAAAAGGAGAGCATTTTTTTTCCCTATGGGGCGGCGGTGGTTTTCCATATCAGAAATATGCCTTGGGGATATTCCTGTTTTTTCCGCAAGTTCCGCCTGCGTCAATTCTTCCCTATATCGCGCACCACGCAAAATAGTACCTGGGCGCATATCCAAAACTTCCTCAGCAGGTAAAGACCGCTCTATTTGCCCTCCATGTTGCAAAATAAGAGCGGAAAGGGCAGGATAGTTAGGTTTTGGGCATGTTACCTTAAAAACTTCAATAGGGGGCGTTTTCGTGCGTTCCAACATATTCCACCTCAATAAGCTTAATTGTAGTATCCGCCACTTCCCAAACAGCGACATAACAGGGTTTGCCTTTTTTGATATGGCAATGGTGGCGTGTGGCAGAAAGCTTGCTGTAGTTTGGCCAGTTCCCGCGTGTTGCTCCATATTCCTCTAGTTCCTTCACCAAAAAGGCAAGGCGCGTTTGCACAGGAGCAGGAAGTTTAGCAAGTTCCCTTTGCACGCTATGGGGAATTTCAACTGTCCATTTCATGTTTTACCTACTCATTTTTTGGGTAATTGTCAAGGTTTGCTTTTGGCCGTTATGCGCAAAATTTTACTTAGAAAATGTGGTAACCTTTGCTTTTTGCGGTGCTTGTGCAGGTGGGGCATTAACGGCTTCGGCAAGGCATGTATCGATAACATTGGCGGCTTTACGCAGGCTTTTATCGGCAAGATGGGCGTATCGCATGGTCATGGCAGGACTTTCGTGTGTCATGAGTTTTTGCAATTCCAGTAAGGTAACTTCCCCACTGCTTGCTAGCCATGAAGCGTAGGTGTGCCGTAAACCGTGCAAAGGGCGAAAATCCGCTGGTAAGTTTGCTTCTCGTTTTATGCGGTCAAGAAAACGTTTTATATCCACCCTTTTTTTGCCGTTCTTTCCATAAAAAACGTACGGACTTGCGGTTTGCTCCACCTTCATAAGAATAGTGCGGGCGGCGGTGGTCATGGGCAAGTATTCTGTGCGTCCTTTCTTTGCTTCTTCACCCCGCAAGGTGATAACCCCCTTCCCAAAGTCTATATCTTGCCACTGTAAGCCAAACAAAGCCCCCTTACGCATTCCTGTAGCAAGGGCAAGACGCATAAGATTTGCAAGGTGCTGGTCTGGCTCGCGGTCTAAAGCTCCCATAAGAGAGTGGAACTGTTCGGGAGTAAGGCATTCCGTTTTTTCGTTATCCACCTTAGGCATGTCAAAATACAGCTTGGAGGTATTAGGCATATCGCAAAGGCCACGTTGCGCCCCATACCGGATAACGCGGCGCAAAAGTTCCAACACATGCTTTACAGTCTGGGGGCTTTTTCCAGCCTTTTCCAGTTCACGCCGTAAGTTGTCAACATGGGCGGTGCGTATTTCATCGGGTATTTTATTAGCAAAGTAGGGCAAAATGTGCTTCATGGCAGAAATATCACTATTTCGGCTTGCTCGCTCTTTGTGGGCTTCGTTATAGATTTCCCATAACAACGCAATGGTGGGCTTGTTGCGTTCCGCCTCTTTTTCTTTTGCGGTTCGTTCCCTTTTTTCGGCAAGGGTAACTTCCCCTTGGCCTGTGGCTTTGGCAAGACGTAAGCCTGCAAGCACTTCCCGCGCTTTTGCAAGGGTCATGCCTTCGCTTGCCCACCCTAAACCTTCTTCATAGCGTTTGCCGTCTATTTTATACCGTAGGGCAAAATAGGTATCGGGTTTAAGACCGTTCTTACGGGTGAGGTGGTCATATTTGCGTATACCGCGCTCTACTGTTTCCCATTTTGTATGTGTTGAACTGCTCACTCTCCCCCCCTTTTGACAAATTCCTCTCCCCCCTCTCTCCCCCCTTTTGTGATTATATGGGGTGATTTTTGGTGAAAGCTTGTGAAGTGAAAATATTTCTTTTTCCTTACTCTGTCAATAAAAAAAGAGGGATAAATGAAAGGTGATGAAGAAAATAAAAAGTTCAATAATTTTGCATTTTTCAGCTTCCCAAGCTGAAGGTCGCGGGTTCAAATCCCGTCTCCCGCTCCATTACAGACACAAGCCTTTGCGAGTAAAATCGTAAAGGCTTTTTTGTTTGGGTTACAAAAAAAACTCTCTTCCCACAAACTGCGTAAAAAAACTTAAAAATAAAAGCACAATACTGGCCTTATTTAATGAATAGATTGTATTTAGTTGCAAAAATTTTTACAAAAGTATATACGTTTAAGCGGCTTAGGGGTAAAAAAATTACAGGGAGTATTTCCACATTAGGGATGCACATTTTCCATGTGTGCCTGCCTCCAAGCAAAATTTTGTTCAACTATGCAACGCATATATACCAGAGAAGGAAAAAGGGACTCCACTTGAAGCGAATACTAGCTGCCCTTGTTGTGTTGTTGATAGCGCAGTCTGGCTGTACGGACAATTCCGATAAGGAACCTGGACAGGCAAATTTATTCCCCACTCCCGCTTATGATTGGATTGCCGGTAATGGTGATACTATCACCATCTGGAATAAAGCGCATGAAATGGAAAGGCCCTACATGCAGCAGGCGCTTGCACGTTATGAAGAAATGACGGGCAACCACATACAAGTTGTGGATATTCCTGCGGATGAATTTATTACCCGCACGGCTGAGGCATTACATCAGCCGAATGGCGGTGGCCTTGATATTTTGCTGAGTTATGGCGGCTCAAATGTGGAGCGTTTAAACCCTGAAAAACATTTTTGGGATTTTACCCATGCGCCATGGGTTAAAGATGTCACCACAAATGCCCTTAACCAGGCTGTGTATAATGGAAGAATTATTGGCTTACCATACTGGGAATCCTCCATTTCCGGGACCTTGTATAATAAAAAAATCTTTAAAAAATACGGGATAAAAGAGCCAACAAATCAGGCAGAATTTTGGGAGACCTGCAAAATTTTGCTCCAAAATGGTATAACCCCTGTTTACCTGCCCTATAAAGAAATCACCATGCTGTTGTACCAGTTTCCCATGGATCCAATTTTTGCAGATCCTGAAACACTAAAACAAATAAACAACGGCACACTCAATTACGCAGACATTCCCGCTATGGCCCAAATTGTGGAATGGTACAAAACCATGGCCGACAAGGGATATTTTGGCAAAGATTACTTTGAGAATGACTGGAATGGCATGGATAATGCCATGAAAAATGGCCAATATGCTATGATGCTTTGCTGGGATACCTGGTTGTATTCCAATTTTACCGGAAATCCTGACGATTTTGCCATTATGCCCGCATTTATGGGATACCCCGACCAGGGAACATTTGAAGGGCCTAATCTTTCTTTGCTGATAGTCAATAAAAACAGCCCTAAACGCGATGAAGCGATAAATTTAATCACCTTTTTGGCGGATCCCTACAATTACAATGCCACATTTGGGGTTATGTACACGGCCCCCATTTTCCGTAATCAGATATCAGGCACATCAACGCCGCAGTACATACAGTCTGAACTTCTTATCCAAAGTCTTTTTCACGATTCCACAGCCTGGCTGCGTATCCGTGGTTTTTCACAGATGGATGCAAAGTATATACAAAAATATATGACAACAACAGATGGAAGTTACACTGTACAAGATTGCTTACGCGATATGGACGCTGCCCGCATTGCACGTCAAAACGCTGACTCATGAAGGAAAAAGTGCGCCCGATGAAACAAAAAAAAGGTATCTCCAAAAGCGGTTTACGTGGTGTACTTACCGTAATGGCAAGTATGGTGTGCATTTTTATGCTTCTTGCAGTGCTGGTGGGTAATTTTTTACGCAACTTTAATGATACACTGCTGAACGAAAACGCAAGTTACATAGCAGAAATCACCGATCAAATGACAACCAATGTCAAAGTAACCATTAAAGACATACAAAAATCGCTTGAAAGTATTGGTTTTTCCATTGCCTTGGCCAAGCAGGACACAAAAGATAAAATTTATATTAATAAAATCCGCGAAAAGTTTGGTTTTGAATATGTAGGTATTGCCTCCAAAAACGGCAAATTCACCAGCACAATGCCATCAGAAGATGGGAATATTCTGGATGAATCCTACTTCCAGCGGGCCATACTGGGTGAAAGTACAGTCAGCTATGTCCCGATTAAAATTTTTAACGACTATGTGATTTCAGGCATTCTTTTTTCTGCCCCTATTTACCGTCTGGATCTGGACAGAGAAAACCCAACAGCCGTGCTGGTTGCCATGATGGATATAAAAAAACTGGGGGCAAACTTCCAGTTTACCAGCTTTAGTGGGAAAGGCACAACGTATCTGGTTAATGACTTTGGCGATATCCTTTTACAAACCAAAAACACAAACTACAGTAACTTTTATCAGGCGCTTGGCAGTGCCGAGCTTATGGGTGAATTTACCCTAAGGCAAATGATGAAAGACTTGCAGGTAGGCAACAGTGGTTTTGCCAGTTATTCCTATTTTGGCGTTGAAAAATATATGTATTACCAGCCGCTTGGAATAAATAACTGGAGCCTGATTTCCCTTATTGAAAAAAATATTATCACCGCGCAATCCACCCATCTGACACAACAACTTTCCTTAGTGGGCATTTTGATTGTGGTGCTGTTTCCCCTGCTTTTGCTGTTTGCCCTGTCAGCCATGAAAACATCCCGCAGCAGCCAGCTGGATGCACAGGCAAAAACTTCTTTTTTGGCTAATATGAGCCATGAAATCCGCACCCCTATGAACGCTATTGTGGGGATAAGCGAACTTTTGCTGCGTGAAAACATCACAAACAAACAACGGGACTATGTTTTAAGTATAGTCAACGCAGGCAACGGCCTGCTGACCATTATTAATGATATTCTGGATCTCTCCAAGCTGGAATCCGGAAAATTCAGCATTATAGAAAAAGAATACGAACTGGAATCTCTTATTTACGATATTACCACCATTATTTCTGTAAAACTTGTGGATAAGCCGGTACACCTTCTTTTGGATATTGACCCCAAGCTGCCTAAATATCTGGTGGGGGATATGATCCGCGTAAAGCAGGTATTACTTAACCTGATTAACAATGCGGTTAAATTTACCTCAAGTGGTTTTATCCGGGCCAGCTTTAACTGCACCCGCGTGGATAATCAGGTTACCCTTACTATCGCCATTACAGATACAGGCTGTGGTATACAAAAGCAGGAACTAAGCAAGCTGTTTGTCAACTTTACCCAGTTGGATACCCATAAAAACCATACACTGGAAGGAACAGGCCTGGGCCTTGTTATAGCCAAACGTCTGTGCGAACTGATGGGCGGTGGTATTACAGTAGAAAGTGAATATGGTGTTGGTTCTACCTTTACCATCACACTTAAACAGCAAGTAGACAGGGAAGAGTCTATGCTTCGCCCCATACAGGTAGAACATGTTCATCTGATTTTATGGGAAAACGATGAATCACTCTGCTCCTTTTTTATGTCCAGCCTGGAACGGATGAACGTGCCCTGTACAGTTTGCAGCACGCAAGAAGAGCTGGAAAAACACCTGGAAACAGATACCTTTACGCACGTTTTGCTTGGGGCAAAAGCCATGCATCAGCTTACGCGCAACAAAGCTGTGCGCGGTAATGTGCGGTATATTGTGCTACTTGAAGCGGCAGAACAAACAAAGATGGACGAATACCCCACCTCTTTGCTTGTCCCCCTGTTTGCTCTGCAACTTCCGGCCGCGATTGAAAACATTAAGGAATACGCCACACTTTCCCGATACACTGGCATAGATACCGCCACTATCACGCCCATGCCTTTTGTCAGTATTTTGCTGGTAGATGATAATGAAGTGAACCTGCAAGTAGCAGGCGGCCTGCTTGAACCGTATCATATGAATATCCACTGCGCGCTTTCTGGCAGAAGCGCCATTACAATGGTTGAGCAAAATGATTATGACCTTGTGTTAATGGACCATATGATGCCGGGAATGGATGGGGTGGAAACACTGCAATGTATACGCGCCCTGCCTGACCCCACAAAAAATACCATCCCGGTTATTGCGCTTACAGCCAATGTTACCCAAGATGCACGGGATTTATTTGTTGCATCGGGCTTTCAGGATTTTCTGGCAAAACCCATAGAAACTGTAAAGCTTAACGCCACCCTGAAACAATGGTTAAAAGACCTGAACGAAAGCCGTGCGGCACAAAACCCAGAGGCTATGGCAAAGTTTGTGCTCCAGTGGCAATTACAGGAAAGAAAAAGTATGGTGGAAACAGTGAATAAAGAAGCTGCTTCCACACGCTTTGTTGATTTTGGCGCGGGCGTAGCACGCCTTGGCAACCGCAAAACATATTGTAATATTTTGGATGTTTACTGCCGGACAGCGCGGGAAAAAATTGTGGACCTGCCCAAACTGCTGGAAACAGATTTAAAAACATTCACTATTGAAATACATGGCCTTAAGGGAGCCAGTGGGGGCGTATGCGCGGATATAGTTGCACGCAACGCGGCCCAGCTGGAAAAAATGGCCATAGAAAAACGTGAGGCGGAAATTGGTCTGGATTTGCCGGCATTCCTGCAAACACTGGAAGCCACAATTGCAGACATGGAAAAATTCCTTGAACAGTCCCGCGCTGCTTTGGATGAAACAGAAAATGTGCAACCTGAAAATACCCCTGCAGCAAGCGACAACCATGTGTTTGGGCCATTACCGGCAGATTTGCGGGAAGCACTGAAAAAGTCTTTTATGGACTTTGATACGGAAGGCCTGAAGATTCTTTTTGACCAGCAGCAGAACAAAACATTTGATACGCAGGAAACCGCCCTTCTTCTTCAATTAAAAGAATACTACGAATCCTATGAGTTTGATGAGCCCATAAAATTGCTGGAAAAATATGAGACCGGGCTTTCTAATGGAGGTCAGACCACGCTATGATATTGGAACCTAAGGGAAAAAGGCACATTGTTATTGTTGATGACGAACCAGTGAATCTGGAAATTGCCGAAAGCGCGTTAAAAGACAGATACAAGCTAACCAAACTTATATCAGGCAATCAGCTTTTGCGGTTTTTAACCCGGGTAAAACCCGACATGATTCTTTTAGATGTGCAAATGCCAGAAATGAGCGGCTATGAAACACTAACAGCTGTTCTGCAAAACCCGGAAACAGCCAATATCCCTGTTATTTTTCTTACCAGCCAGGATAGCCTGGATAGTGAGCGCCTTGGCTTTCGCCTGGGGGCAAAAGATTTTATCAGAAAACCCTTTGACAGCGAAATTATGCTTGCCCGCGTACAATCTCAAATGGAATTGTACAACTACCGCACCCACCTGGAAGAAATTATTGAAGAAAAAACTATGGAGGTGCACAGCCTGCAGCATGTGCTCACTGTTGGCTGGGCAGAAATGATTGAATCCCGGGACGGCACAACCGGCTGCCATGTGCGTAACACTACCGCGTATTATGAAATTTTAATCCGTGCTATGGCAAAATCACCAGCATTTGAGAAGCAAATAACAGAAGATATGATCGCGGAGCTGCTCCGCGCATCCACTCTGCATGATATTGGGAAAATTGGTATCAGTGACGATATTCTGAAAAAACCTGGCCCTTTGGATAAAAATGAGTTTACGCACATGCAGGCACACAGCCAAATTGGGGCTGATATGATTGAAAAAAGCGTGTGCGATACTCCATTCCGGAGCTTTTTAAATTCCGCCAAAGAAATGGCCTGGTTTCACCATGAGCGCTGGGATGGCACGGGTTATCCATGCGCGCTGAAAGAACATACTATCCCTGTGTATGTGCGGGCGCTTTCGATTGTAGACGTATACGACGCCCTCACTTCTGTACGCCCCTATAAGCGGGCCTTTACCCATGAAGAAGCGGTAGATATTATCCGCGGGGATACAGGAAGGTTTTTTGATCCCGCTATTTTTGAAATTTTTATCCAGGAGTCAGAGCAATTCCGGCTTTTGGAAAAATCCAATATTGTGGGTACGGCAGACAAATAAAACTATTTGCTCCGGGGTTTATGCACAAGTAAAAGACCCCGGGGCAAACAGTTTGTAAGGCTGCTAACCTTCCTGCATTTTTTCAATAAGGGCAGAAAGCTGGTGGGCCTGACGGGTAAGTTCCTCTACTGCCTGATGCGCCTCCTGCATAATACGGGCGGTTTCTTCCCCAATAGTGTTTACCTGGGTAACAGCCGCGTGGATACCCTGGTTTGTGTGGGATTGTTCCGCAGAAGCTTCCACAATGCCACGCACCTTGTCTTCTGCTGTATCCGCCATTTCCACTATACGCTGCAAAGCTTCCCCGGAGGCATTGGCAAAGTGTGTAGCCTGCTCAATAATTAACACAGACTCCTCCACCTGATGCATACTGTGGTCAGCCGAGGTTTGGATTGTATTCACGGCTTTGCCTACATCTGCGGTAGAGGCCATAGTTTTTTCCGCCAGTTTGCGCACTTCGTCCGCCACTACGGCAAAACCGCGTCCCGCTTCCCCTGCACGGGCGGCTTCTATGGCGGCATTAAGCGCCAGCATATTGGTTTGATCCGCAATATCGGAAATAACCTGCATAATTTCGCTGATTGCCTGGGCGTTTTCGTGCAAATGTTGCATATCAAGCTTAAGCTGGGTAGACTGCTGCTGCACCTGCTGGATACTTGTTACAGCTTTTTGCACCACCTGCGCGCCGGCCTGGGCTTCTTCCCGGGTGGCGGCAGAAACAGCCGAGGCATCCTGCGCGCTTTTGGCAACTTCCTGCACAGCAATATTCATATGCTCCATAGCGGCTGTTGTGTCTGACATTCTGCGGGATTGCTCCACCGCGCCTTTTTCCGACCGGGAAAGCTGGGTAAAAAGCTGGTCTGAAGCAGAAGATACCACATGCACCACACCCGCAAGCTGACTTGCCGCATCCAGCATACCCATACGTTTGGCCTGTTCCGCAAGATGGGTGGCGTGTTCCGCTTCTTTAAGGGCAGCCACAGCTTCCTCTGTTTTTTGTTTTGCAAGTTCAGACTGGGTATCTGCCTCAGCAAGGCTCTTTTTTAAACTATCCACCATAATGTGCATGGCACGTGCCAAATCTGCTACTTCATCACGGGTATGCACATTCACTTCGCCATCCCTGTTGCCGCGTGCAACATCCTGCGCATAATGTGTAATACGTTTTATAGGACGCGCAATAGCATAGCCTACAAGCGCGGAACAGGCCAGCATAAGCACAAGAACGCCCACACTTACCCAAAATGCCGCAGCTGCAGCCTGTCGTTCGCCCTTTGACAAAACATCCAGGGGCAAACCAATAAACCACATACCCAGCACATTCCCCTGGTCATCTTTAATAGGCCAGTATGCGGAAGAATATTCCGTGCCCAGTATATTATTACCGGTAAACAGGGGTAAGCCGGCTTTCAGCACAGTGTCCAGCACTTCCTGCGTAGACATTTTTGTGCCAATAACGCGCGTGCCACTGGCATCCTTGATGGTGGTCATGGCGCGGGTATCCCCGTGGAATATGGTCACTTCTGTTCCGCTCAATTCTTTAAGCCAGTCAACATACGCTGGTTCTGTCATAATACGGCCAATAGAGAGTGTGCCTATAATTTTGCCATCTTTTTTTACCGGCACACTGGCCCGCAAACTTAATGGAACAACAGTGCCAGATACAACACCATTCCCGCTTTTGCCTTTTAACGCCTGCGCTACCGTATACTGGTTGCTGACATTATCCCCGTATTCTTCCGAATGCCCCCGCGCAAGTACAACACCATCTGCATCTGTAAGTGTAATAAAGTCTGTATTTGTTACTTCCATAAGCGCTTGCGCAATAGGATAAACAATATTGTGTTCGCGTGTCAGTAATCCTTCTTTCAAATTACTGTCTGCAGAAAGCGCAGTGCCTACATGCTCAATATTTACCAGTGTAGCTGTATTAACTTCATTAATCATGTGCTGAAGGCCTTTTAAGCGTGTATCTGTCTCTTCACGCACGGCCATAGTCATTAAATACATGGTTGTGAAAAAAACAACACAGAGCGAAACAATTAACGAAGCGGCAGATGTACTGATAATTTTTGCCTGGATGGAAAAACGCATTTTGGCCTCCAACATGCGGCATGCCAGTGTATCCAAAAGAACGGGATAGTTCTGTTTCTATTTTGAGAACAGAATAACCTAAAGAAAGACGCTTGTAAAGTGGTTTGACAGGCTTAAGGCGACGGCAAATTTTTCCTTTAATTTAAGGCATAATTTTTGCATAACTGCACGTAAGGATTGTCTTTGGTATTTAAAAGAAAAAGAAAAGGCTGCCTATGTTAAACACTATCAGCAGTACACAGTATACACACTCTATTGAGCAAATTGAGTACCGCAACAGGGAAAAACGCCCGTCTCAAACAACGGGAAAAAGGGATACTGTTTCTTTTTCTGAGGAAGCATACGCCGCCTTGGAAACATATCGTCAAAACATGCAGACAGGCAATGCCTCTGCAACACACATGACAGGCAGTGCTTTTGATACCCCGCCCATTGATATACAAGATGAACGTGCAGTGGAAAAAGAAGGAAAAAACTTACTGGATGAATTAAAAGAATACCTGAAAAACCCCACCATGAAACATATGATGGATAAAATGGAACAGGCAGTTTCTTTTATGGATATGGACGAGTGGACAAATAAAATAGTGATGCAGCAAATTGAATCCGCTTTTCGATCCGGTATACCTGCCCCAGGTGATCAAACAGCCGATGTTTTGCAAACCCTGAAAAAAACCCTTAAAGATTCTACAGGCATGGCAGATGTTCCCTTAGGCAAACTTATGGATAAAATAACAGAAGTTTTGGAAGAAGCACAAAAAGAAGAAACAGAAAAAAATGGCAACCAGCAAAAAACGGCTGGCATAGCAAAGTTTTAGCGCGTTTAGCCAGCACCCGCACATAGCGGCGGATCTTCTTAAAACACGTACCGGGTATTTAAACTCCCTCAACGTATAACGTGCCATAACCCTCATATAATACCAGGGGCTTACATGCCTCTGGTATTATTTTTTCAGCGCCGGCAAGCAAAAAAACCTTAAGCGTAAGGCTTGGCAAATGGCGGTAAATTTGCTATTTCTTTTTACAGGCGTGTGTATGGCACTTGCCAAAACCGGTCCGATGCATTAATCTTTAAAGATTGATTGTGTTTTTTAAATAACCGCGTGTTACATGCAAGTCATGCAGGCACCATCACCTACTATCTGCAAAAAGGAGATTCTATGGCCCCTACATTCAGTGTTACCTATTCCCGCACCGGGGATGTGCACACAATCGACACAGGCAAAGGCACCCTTGGTAATATCGTTGTGGACAACACAGGTGTTGCCCCTGAAGCCCAAGGTGGCACAGCCAAACAACTTCTTGGTTCCGCCGCTTTGTTCTGCTATTGCGCCAACCTGGCTTGCACCATGGATG
>CAZJOG010000054.1:0-12851 GCA_964547565.1 uncultured Desulfovibrionaceae bacterium | reverse complement strand
AGGAGCACCCCCCTGGGGGGCTGGCCAACCCTGGAGCAGCCCCCCAGCAGCAGCCCATGCCCCCAGCATCTTTTTGCTTGCCTATAGCATACGCGCAACGTCAAAGGCTTCTGCCACGGCGTCCAGGGCGCGGCGTGCTTTTTTGGCGTCTCCCACGGTGTAGTGGGGTATATTATGGGTATCGCAGTATTGTGTAAGGGGGGAGGTATCGTTGGATTTGGAGCCAACGGCGAAGACGATGCAGTCGCAGGGTATAGTTTCCTGTGTGTTTTCGTGGTTGACCAGTACGCCTTCCGGGGTAATGGAGGTGCAGGTGGAGTTTGTGTGTATGGTGACGTTAAGCTCTGCCATTTTTTGCATGACGGTAATTTTTCTAAGGGAGCCAAGGTCTGCGCCTGCTTCTGGCAGCATTTCTGCAATGTGCACGGTATGGCCGGCGCTGGCGAGGAAGTCTGCCACTTCAAGGCCAACGAGTCCGCCGCCAATAACGCAGACTGTGCCAAATGGCTGGGTTTTGCCTTCCAGCACATCGTGGGAGTAAAAGACAGGTTTTTGGTCCATGCCGGGGAGGTTAAGGTGGATGGGGGAGGCGCCTATGGCGATAATAACGGCGTCTGGCTTTTGTTGTTCAAGAAGTTGTGGGGTTACGGGGGTATTAAGGTGTATGGGGGTGCCGGCGCGCTGGACTTGTTCTGCAAAGGATATGGCGGCGGCGGTCATTTCTGCTTTACCGGGGGCGCGGCCTGCGGTGATAAACTGGCCGCCGAGGGAGTTGGAGGCTTCGAATATTTCTGGTTTATGGCCGCGGGCCTGCAGAATTTTGGCTGCTTCCAGGCCGCCCATACCGGCGCCTGCGATCAGAATTTTTTTAGGGTTGCTGGTTGTATCCAGGGTATATTCGCCTTCGTGGCCCAGCATGGGGTTACGCAGGCAGGTGATAAAGGGGCGGTTTTGCACATCTGTGAATCCGTCGTAGCAGCCCTGGTTGCAGCCAATGCAGTGGATAATATCCTGGGTATTGCCGGATTTGGCTTTATTACAAAATTCCGGGTCTGCCAGTTGGGCGCGGCCCATAACGACCATATCGGCTTTATTTTCGGCAAGGATACTTTCGGCAAGCTGGGCGGTATTAATTCTGCCCACGGCTATGGTAATCATGCCAGTTTCTTTGCGGATACGGGCGGCATTGGCTACGTTAAAGCCTTGGGGAATGTCGATGGGCGGCACTTCGTACACAGAGGCGGGGGTGATGATATTGCCGCGGGAAATGTCCAGAACGTCAACGCCGGCTTCTTTGGCCATTTTGCAAAACTCTATCACTTCTTCAATGGTAAGGCCGCCTGGCAGGTTATCGTCTTGGGCGTCTATGCGCATAAAAATGGGCATAGATTCTGGCAGGTTTTGGCGTATGGCGCGTATACATTCCAAAGGAAAGCGGGCGCGGTTTTGCAGGGAGCCGCCGTATTCGTCTGTGCGGTGGTTAAGGCCGCCGCTCAGGAAGGAGTGGGGCAGGTAGTTGTGGGCGCAGTGAAATTCTACGCAGTCGTAGCCGGCCTCTGCGCTTCTGCGGGCGGCCTGACCGAAGGCCTGGACAATTTCTGTAATTTCAGGTTTTGTGATGGCGGGGATGGTGTTAGGGCCAAAGGGCATGTCACTGGCGACATAAATTTTGGCTTTGGGGTCCATCAAAACGGCGATAGAGCCCTGCCATAGCTGGACTCCGGCCTTGCCGCCTGCGGCGTGTATGGCGGTGGTCAGGCGGCGGTGGCCGTCTATAAGGTTATCTTCGCTTATGGAAACAAAGTTTGCCGGTGCGCTGGGGGTGTGCACGGCTGCCACTTCCACAATGTTCAGGCCACAGCCGCCTTTGGCTCTGGCTGCATGGTAGTCGATAAGGCGTTGTGTAATTTCGCTTTTTTCGTTGGCCATGCGGGTGCCCATAGCGGGCAGGATAATGCGATTACGCAGCTGCATGCCGCGGATTTGTATAGGCTGGAACAAATGTGTAAACATAAAAAAGCCCTCCAAAATTAATGACATTGGTCAGAATCTCTTTTACGCGAAAAATCAGGCATGGTCAAAGAAAAAACCTTATATCTCCTCAAAGGAAAACACACCCTGCCGGCTGCCTTTAATACCAGTGTAAACAGGATTTTGCAGGTTGTTTCCACTGGCTTTTACCTGTATCTGGGCGGGAAAACCACCCTGGGTAAGGTTAAACCAGTGGGAAAGGGCCGGGTCTTCTGCAAGGGGCAGGCCGGTGGGGCTGGGGGAAAGGGTGGTGGCTTTATCACGCCATGCAAGGCGGGTGAGGCTTTTATTGACAAAATCGCGGCCGGCAATTTTACGCACAAGGTCTGGGAAACCTTGGTGGTGGGCGTCGTAGTAGTCCACAAGGGAGAAGGCCAGGGCGTCGTGGGCGCCTATATCAGTGCTGGCAAGGCTAATGCCTGCCCACGGGGCCCATGGTTTGCCGGCGGGGACTTTAAGGCCCTGGTCCGGGCCCACTTTGAGCAAAAGGGTATCTGCGCAGGTTATGGTAAGGCGGTGTTTGTTTCTGAGGGTGGGGAAAAGGTTAAGCTCCACAAAACGTTTAAAAAATTTTTCGCCGTCCGCATGGAATTCGTGCCGGCTGTCGTCCCGCAGGTAGCCTATAACATTTTTAAGTCCGCATGTGTAGGTGGCTATGGCGTGGGAGGAAAGGCGGGGCATATTGATGACATGGTCTACACGCTCTAACACTTTGGTGAAGTAGGCGCCGCGGGGCCATACGGGGGAAGCTGTGGTGGTGGCGGGCAATTCTTCCAGAAAGTAGGCGTCAAAGCCTTCTTCGTCAAAGGGGGTTACTTTGGCACCAGCTTCCCAGGCGGCGCGGGCAATGCCGGATGTTTCAAGCTGGCTGTAGCTGGAGCCGCGTTTTTTTTTGCGGGAAAGCTGCACACGTTCCACACCACCCTGATCCCCCACAAACACCTTGGCGCCGTGGTCTATAAGAATACTGGCCATGGCGTGTACGGCATCCGGCAGGGTGGTCATGGGGTGGGGGCGGCCGGAATTACAGGCAGGTTTAATAAGCACACTGTCGCCTTCTTTCAGCCAGGCAAGGTTACCGTGCTGGTTCAGGTGGTCGTTAATGGCGGCCAGCCAGGGTTTTTGCGGGCCACCGGCCTCCTGGGTTAAACCATCAAAACGCAGGGTAACAAAAGGGGGTGTTTGCATGGGAAATCTCCATGGGATAATGGTGTGTGTATGCGGTACAATGCGTCTGACCAGTGGCTTGGAATAATGCGCGGACGCATGATGAAAAAATAAGGCGAAAAAAAGGTATTGTGTGTGTAAGAGCAATATACATTCAGAAATAATTTAATACTTTTAGATAAAAACACAAGAGCCTGTCAGGCTTATTCCCTATTATGCTCCTTTACAAGCCGAAACAAATAGCGTAAAAACGGAAAACGCCAAGGAAGAAGAGAAAATGGCAATCTGCCAGCATCTTGCAAAAGGAGATACGCTTTGACCACTCAAGACTTGGAATACTTCCGCAAAGTGCTTGAAGAAATGCTGGAAGAAGCACAGCAGAAAGGTGATTCTACGCTGGATGAACTTACCGAAAGCCAGGCTGTTTATGCAGACCCGGCAGACAGGGCGACAGCGGAGTCTGACCGTTCTTTCACGTTGCGTATACGTGACCGCGAACGCAAGCTGATCCATAAAATTCAGGAAGCTATTAAACGGCTGGATGATGGGGAATTTGGCATTTGCGAAGAATGCGGTGAGGAAATAGGTGTTGCCCGCCTTAAAGCGCGGCCTGTAACAACACTGTGCGTTTCCTGTAAGGCCAGACAGGAAGAAGGCGAGGATATACAGGGCAGCTGACCCGCGGCCAGACAAAGGCTACAAATATGGATGCGCACCTTTTTCGGCGCTTTGCGAACGCTCTTTCCCCTTTTCTTGTGGGTGCCCGTGTGGAAAAAATACATGAGCCCGCGCCCTTTTTTACAGCCTTTACGCTTTATATGCCGCGTATGGAAAAGGCCAAAAAGCAATACCTTGTGTTGCATGCATCCCGTAAAAACCCCTGGCTTTTTTGCTCACCCCATAAGGTGGCGGCAAACAGTGCGCCGCCGGCAAGTGCCATGCGTCTGCGCAAGTATCTGTCCGACAGGCGGGTGGAAGAAACCCGTGTGGATATAACATCCCGCACTTTGTATTTGCATTTTTTCTTTGAAACTCCACTCTGGCTTGCGCTGGATCTGCGTGAAGGGCCGCGCCTTTTATTTGAAGATCCCCCAGCCTTTTTTCCCCAGGACGATGAAACACTCTGGCCTCAGGCGGATTCTGTGGAAACATTTTCTGCGCTTTGGCAAGGGGATTTGTGGAAAAACTACCCGCTTCTTACGCCAGCTTTGCGCCGTACCCTGCCCCATATGGACCCTCTGGAAACTCTGGCTTTGTGGGAAGATTTGCGTGTGGGCGACGGGGATGTTTTTTTGTATAAAAAAGAAAAACATCTGGAACTTTCCGCCTGGCCCCTGCCAGCGCCTTTAAGAAAAGATATGCAGGAAGAAGTGTGGGAAGGCGCGGAAAATGTGCTGGCTGCCTGTGCGCTTGTGGGTGAGTTGGAAGTATACGGCCAGTTGCAGGCGCTTTTAAGCGCTAAAGCGCAAAAACCCTTTGAAAAAGAATATAAGCGGCTGGAAAAACTGGAGGAAAAACTCCAGAAAGAAGAAGACCGCCTTGTTTCCATGCAAGGCAAAAAAAGTTCTGCGCTTTTACTCCAGCAGGAATTATACCGTTTTGGTGAAGAAGAAAAACAGGCGGAAGTGGAAATTGAAGGCGAAAAAATCCCTCTGGACCCACGCCTGACAGTACGCGCAAACATGGCCGCGCTTTTCCATGAGGCAGGCCGTGGTAAACGTGGGCTGGAACATTTGGAAAAACGCCGTCAGGCAGTCTCTGACCAAAAAGAGGCAGCGCAGGACAGCGCGCTGGCAAGCGCGGCACTTTCCGGCGGGGCGTATGGCGATGGGGCAGGGCAGGCAAAAAGCAGGGCGCAAAAAAACGCTGCCCGTCAGGCGGGTGCACAAAAAAATCAGGCAGACGCAGCAAAAGGGAAAACCCTGCCCAAACAGGTGCAGGCATTCCGCAGTTCCGATGGTTTTGTGCTTTTACGCGGGCGCGACACAAAAGGGAATGCTCTTGTGCTGAAAATGGCTGCCCCCCATGATTTTTGGCTGCACACAGCCCTTGGCCCCAGCGCGCACGTGATTATCCGGCGCGACCACCCCACCCATGAGGTGCCGGCGCGCACGTTCCAGGAAGCGGGGGCTCTGGTGATGCAAAAAAGCTGGCTGAAGGATGAAGAAAAGGCCGATATCCAGTATTCCCAGGCCAAATATATACGGATGATGAAAAATGCCCCGTCCGGGACTGTACGCATAGACCAGAGCGAAGGGGCATTTGCGGTTATTATGACGGAAGAGTTGCGTACCTTTTGCCAAAATACATAAACAAAGCGAGGTTATTATGGCGGAAAATCCGAAAAAAAGTGCTATTTTGCCTGAAGTGGAAGCTGTTATACCTCCCGAGCGTTTTAAAAACCTGTGGCGGGATGCCGGGATAAACAGCCTGGAAGCTCTGGCCCGTGCGTATAGGTACCAGGGGGACGAAAACGGCAATATAAACGAAAACACGCCGGGAAATACCCCCGCAGATAAAACAGAACAATAATTAAAAGTATACACGCCCTGTTGGAAGTTCCGGCAGGGCGTGTGTATTTTAAAGTCTATTGTTTGTGGGTGTTAAGAACGGTATCTCTGCAAGTTTTCTTGCGCTTTCATAAACTGCATGGCATCTTTCATATCTTGCGGCACACAAATTTTCCCCACAGGGTTAAGCAGGATACCCAGACTTTTTAAAAGGGGTATAGCAACAGGTATGCCCACAATAGTTAAACACAGGCCAACACACTGCATAAAGGTGCAAACCGCAATAATAAGGCCAAGAGGCAGGTACAAAAGCATAATAATGGTGGAATATGCCTTCCATAACGGGTTTTGGTCTATATTAAGGTCATCCTTGGAGACAATAGCGTAGGAATACGGCAGCAAAAGAAATTTGGCATACTGCAAAAGCCCAAGGCCAATAGGCGCTGTTACCACAATCGCCGTAAGCAACAAACCCAGCAAAAAAATGGCAAATGCCGTAATAAAGCCAAAAAATGGGATATGCCACAAAATATTGCCAACTAAACGCATGGAAATCTCCTCTGGTATGCAGAACAGTTATATTTTTTTTCCCGGAATAGGTGCACACGCTTTTCTTTTTTTACTCCACCAGCTCCAGTCTTTTTGTTCTTCCGGCAGGTTGGGGTTTTGGGCCTGGGCTATTGCCGCACAAAAAACATCATACTGGCAAATATCTATTTGTACACCCATAACGCGGCATAATCTGTTGTATAAATCCTGTGGGTCAGAAGCCGCCAGCTCTTCCAAGGTGTACACTTCCAAAATATCAAAGTCTTTGCATGTGGCAGGCCCTACAGAACGTAAATGCGCAAAAGGGTGAGGGGTTTTTGTTGTATGGGGCATGGTGGCTCGCTTTTTTTCCCAGCATACATTTTTAAGAATATTTGACAAGTAGAATTGATTTTGCCTGCTTTGCGTATATGCTGAGTGGTGTGACGGATGTTCTGCTGTGGCTGTGCAAACAGAAAATTTTGCTTGAGCTTGGGGGGGAAGAGCGCTATACTTTTAAGCCGCAACCGCAACGGACTGTCGGGCAGGTATTCCTGCAACCATGTGGTTTGCGTGATGTTTCAGAGAAAAAATGTTCTGCTGTGAGCAGCGGGAGGAATATTATGGAAGAAGGCGCGTTGCAGAAAACACCGCTCCATGCATGGCATGTGGCAAATGGTGCGCAAATGGGGCCCTTTGCAGGGTGGGATATGCCCATCCAGTACCCCACAGGGATTTTAACAGAACATAAACACACCCGCGCTTCCGCTTCTATTTTTGATATTTGCCACATGGGGCAGGTGCTGGTGCGTGGTTCAATGGCGGAAGAAGCCCTTGGGAAAACCCTTACCCACAATCTGAAAAACCTGGCTGTTAATAAATGCGCCTATGGTTTTTTGCTCAATGAACAGGGCGGTATTCTGGATGACCTTATTGTTTACCGCCTTGGGCCGGAGCATTTTTTGCTTGTGCTTAACGCCGCCTGCACAGCCACGGATATAGCCACCATACACGCCCGTCTGGAGGCCTTTGCCCCTCCACGCACAGTGAAGCTGGAGGATATAACCGCTTACTCCGGCAAAATAGATCTCCAGGGCCCTGCAAGCGCGGATATTCTGGAAAATATTTTCCTTGAACCATTTAAGGATTTGCCTTATTTCACCTGCAAACATATCACCTTTGAAGGCGCCTCCCTTACTATCAGCCGCACAGGCTACACGGGGGAGCTGGGCTATGAGCTGTATCCCCCCCGTCATCTTACAGAAGCCTTGTGGGATACCCTGATGGGGGATGTGCGCGTAGAACCTGCCGGCCTTGGTGCGCGTGATACCCTGCGGCTGGAAGCCGGTTTGCCACTTTACGGGCATGAGCTGGATGAAAAGCATACCCCCGCAGAAGCCGCCATGGGCCGCATGCTCAAAAGCGAAGCCGATTATGCGGGTAAATCCCATGCCTTGGATGAACGCCAGATTCTTACCCCCCTTATGCTGGAAGGCCGCCGCAGTGCCCAACCCGGCAATGCTGTGCTTTTGCCGGACAACACCCCCTGTGGTGTTGTTACCAGTGCCTCTTTTGCACCTTCCCTCAACCGCGCTATAGCTTTTGCTTACATAGACAAAGCCCATGCGGCTTCTTCCCAGTTTCTTATTTCCGCCGCAAAGGCCATCATCCCTGCAAGTGTCACCACATTGCCCTTTTATAAAGAAGGCAGTGTGCGTATAAAATTTACATCCTAAAATTAACCAAAAACCAAGGAATATCAGCATGGAAACCCTTTTTGCCCCCACACACGAATGGTTTCGTCCGGAAAACCCCGCAGAAGGTTTTATCGGCATCACCGCATTTGCCGCTGCTTCTCTGGGTGATATCACCTTTATTGATCTGCCGCCTGTTGGCACAAAACTTACAGCCGGTAAGGAAATGGGTTCCATAGAATCTGTAAAAGCCGCAAGTGATCTGTACGCCCCTGTCTCCGGCACTGTGCTGGAAGTGAATACAGCCCTGGAATCTGCACCGGAACTTGTAAATGCAGACCCCCTTGGCCAGGGCTGGATGCTGCGTATTGCGCTGGATGACACAGGCGCTGTACCCGCAAGCCTTCTTTCCGAAGCAAATTACAGAGAACACTGCCAGAAGTAAGCCTGCATCGCGTCGTATAACCGAAAGGATAAAAACACATGCCGTATATCCCCCATACGCCGGAAGAAACCCGGCAAATGCTTGCCGCCGTTGGTGTTCGCACCCTGGATGATTTGTTTGCGGACATACCGCCGTCTATGCGTCCAAAAAGTTTCCGTATCCCCCATGGCCTTACGGAAATGGAAGTTTGTGAGCGAATGGAAGGGATAGCGGCAAAAAACCACACAGATGTGGTCAGTTTTCTGGGCGGCGGGTTTTATGACCACCATATCCCACGGGCTGTAGACGCGCTGACAAGCCGCGGCGAATTTTTAACCGCGTACACCCCCTACCAGGCAGAAGTAGCGCAAGGCACCCTGCAGGCAATATTTGAATACCAAAGCGCTGTTTGCCGCCTCTTTGATATGGATATAGCCAATGCCTCTGTGTACGATGGAGGTTCCGCCCTGTTTGAAGCCGCCATGATGGCTATACGCCACACAAAACGGCAGAAAATAGTGGTAGACGAATCCCTGAACCCAATATGGCGTACTATGCTGGATTCCTATACCCGTAATCTGGATATGGAACTGGTGACAGTGCCGCATAAGGATGGACGGACAGATTTTAACGCCTTGCATGCGGCTATTACCCATACAGATGCCCCCGCGGCTGTGCTTGTGCAAAATCCCAATTTTTTTGGGGTGGTGGAAGATTTTACCGCAACCTTTGCCCTGGCAAAAGAACGGGGTGTGTTGTCCGTGTTGTCTGTGTACCCTGTGATGCAGTCTGTGTTAAAAACACCCGGTGAAATGGGCGCGGATATTGCTGTAGCGGATGGTCAGGCTCTTGGTATGCCCCTTTCCTTCGGCGGGCCGTATTTGGGGATTATGGCATGCAATAAAGCGCTGGCCCGTCAAATGCCTGGTCGGATTGTCGGGAAAACGCAGGAATTGGAGCCAAGTCCCGGCGCAGAACCCAAAACAGGCTATGTTCTCACCCTCCAGGCACGGGAACAGCACATACGCCGTGCCAAAGCCACATCTAACATCTGTTCCAACCAGGCATTATGCGCCTTGCGAAGTCTGGTGTATGTTTCCCTTTTAGGCCCGGAAGGTCTGACCCGCACGGCGGAACTTGCCATGCAAAACGCACGCCTGGCGTACGATAAACTTTGCCAGATCCCGGGCATTAAACCACTCGCCCCGCACAGCCCGTTTGGGAATGAGTTTGCCCTGCAATTGCCCGTAAATGCCTATGAATTGGCCGATACCCTGACTGCCCGCGGGTTTGTGCCGGGCTTTCCTGTGGGCCGTTATTACGCCGGGTTGGATAATGTGCTTTTGGTTGCCTGTACAGAAAAACACTCGGCAGAGCAAATTGGTATTCTGGCAGAACTTGTGTCCGGCTTTATCAAAAAATCGGTTTAAGGGAGAACATCATGAAGACAGTCTTTGAAAAATCCGTCCCGGGCCGTGTGGGTTTTCTTCCTCCCAAACCGGAACAACGTGCGGCAGACATGCTGCCCCCCAATCTTTTGCGCGCCACCAAACCTGCCCTGCCGGAACTTTCGGAATTGGATATTGTGCGCCACTTTACCCAGCTTTCCAAACTGAATTTTTCTGTGGATTCCCAGTTTTACCCGCTGGGTTCCTGCACCATGAAATACAACGCCAAGTTTATGGAAGATGTGGCAGGCCTCTCCGGCTTTACCCGTCTGCACCCCCTTATGGCCCAGCTTCGCGGCGCAGGCCACTATACCCAGGGGGCTTTGCAGGTGATATGGGAACTGGAACAGCTTTTGTGCGAAATTTGCGGCATGGATGCCTTTACCCTGCACCCTATGGCGGGCGCGCACGGGGAATTTACAGGCGCCATGCTTATCGCCGCTTACCACAAGCACAAAGGCAACAAAAAAACCAAGGTGATATGCCCGGACTCCGCGCATGGCACCAACCCTGCATCTGCCGCGCTGGCTGGCTTTGATGTTGTAAACATACCCTCAACAGATGGCATTGTCAGCCCGGACGCCTTAAAAGCCGCGCTTGCGGAACATAAAGGCGATGTGGCCGCCCTTATGATGACCTGCCCCAATACCCTTGGCCTTTTTGAACGCCATCTGGCAGAAATTGTTGGCCTTTTGCGTGAGGAAGACGCCCTGCTGTATTACGACGGCGCTAATATGAACGCCATTATGGGTAAAATGCGTGTGGGAGATGTGGGTTTTGACGTTGTTCACCTGAACTTGCACAAAACCTTTGGTACGCCCCATGGTGGTGGTGGACCCGGCGCCGGCCCTGTTGGCGTGAGCGCACGCCTTGAACCTTTCCTGCCTGTTTCCCGCGTAGAAAAACAACAGGACGGTTGCTTTTACCTTAATTATGATAAACCCCTTTCTATCGGTTATGTTGCCCCATTTTACGGCAACTTTGGTGTACTGGTAAAAGCCTATGCCTATATTTTGCGCCTTGGCGCAGAGGGCCTTACCCGTGCTTCTGAATACGCCGTGCTTAACGCCAATTACCTGCACACCAAACTTGCCCCCCTGTTTGACATGCCCTACGCACGTTTGTGTATGCACGAGTTTGTTGTTTCTGTCCCGCAGGATGAACGTCACCTCCACGCGCAGGACGTTGCCAAGGCTATGCTGGACGGCGGCGTACACGCGCCCACTGTTTCCTTCCCGCTTATTGTGCCGGAATGCCTGATGTTTGAACCTACGGAAACAGAAAATTTGCAAACACTGGACAGCCTGATTGAACTTTTGACCCATATTATGGACCCGGCAAACCCGGAAGACCCCTGCCATGCGCCATACCATACCCCTATACGCAGGCTGGACGAAACAGCAGCCGCACGGAATATGGTGCTGAAAGATTGACGTAAAATGCCCAGGCAGGGAAAAAATACATTGTATGGAAATTCTGGAAATAGCACCAAATGCGCGGGCAACATGGGCAGATGCGCTAACCGCCCTTTGGGAAGCCTCTGTTCGGGCCAGCCATTTTTTTCTTCCAGAAGGAGAAGTGGAAACAATGGCGCCTATGGTGGGTTATGTGCTGGAAGAAATAGCTGTTTTGCTTGTTGCGGTGGAAAAAGATGTCCCATGGGGTTTTTTGGGTATACAGGAAAATAAGGCAGAAATGCTTTTTATTCACCCAAGCGCGTTTAAGCAGGGCCTGGGCAAAGCCCTTTTGTTACACGCAATAAAGTCTTACCATGTGTGTTTTGTGGATGTAAATGAACAAAACCCCAATGCTTTGGGGTTTTATGAACACCTTGGTTTTAAGGTTTTTGCCCGTTCCCCTCTGGATAGTGAAGGGAAACCTTACCCCCTTCTGCATATGCGCCTTCCCGATTCTGTATAGAGCATTGCCAGCAACTGGGTGTTAATACAACAAAGCCTGCCAAAAAATTTTGGCAGGCGCCAGGCGAATAACAAACCCCTTTGGGGTTTGCGCCGCCCACCAGCTCACTTCGCTTGCTGGGCGGAAAGACACGACATTCGGTCATTTACGGCGCGGCAAAGCCGCCCCTATTCCCTCTGTCGCAGGTTGCTGACTTTGTCAACAACCTAAAGCCTGCCAAAAAATTTTGGCAGGCTTTAAAACAACAATAGCCAAAAAACTACTTGGTGCAGTTGCCAAGCACGCCGCACACAACGTCGCTGACCTTGTAGTCGCCTTCTTTCGGCAGGGCTTCGTCAATTTTGCTCACCAGTTCAGCGGCTTTGTGTTCGCCGGAGATCCAGGCTTTGCTGGTCATATCAGCCAGAATTTCTTCCAGAGCTACGGTCTTTTGCTCCAGGGTAAGAGCTTCCCAGTCGGCCTTAGCGGTTTCGACATCGGCAGCAGAGGCAGCCATAGGGGCGCAAAGAATGGCAAGGGCAATGGCAGAAGCTTGGAACAAAGTAGAAAAACGCATAATAGTCATCTCCAAATTAGGTAATAATGTGACACGCCATAGATGTATGTCGTGTTCGGCACTTGCTCTATACCCGTGTGCATGTGTTGTCAATAGAGAAAGAGAAAATATTAATCGTTGTTAATAGAGTATGTTAGCTAGGTATTTTCCCCGTTATTGTATCTTTTTTGTTATAAAATCTTAAGGTATGTTTTTTAACTATGCTGCAGCTGAAAACTATTGGTATTTGTTGCGATAAGTTGGGCTATGTGTCTGTTTTGCTGGCAAAAAAACTAAAAAAGCACACGGTTTCCCGTGTGCTGGATTTACTGGTGGGGCGTGCGTGATTCGAACACGCGACTCTCTGCTTAAAAGGCAGGTACTCTGCCGACTGAGTTAACGCCCCTTGGTGCGAAAAGAAGTTATAGTAGAAAAACCTGCAAAGGTCAAGCTTTTGTGGGAGGATTTTTTATGTTTTTTTGTGTTTCCACAGAAGGTGTTTCCTCAAAAAGCTATGCAGGAAAAGGTTTTTCTTGCCAGACAGAAAAAATAATCCACAAAGGCACCTCCCCAACCGGATACCTGCAGTCTTAC
>CAZJOG010000053.1:0-12977 GCA_964547565.1 uncultured Desulfovibrionaceae bacterium | reverse complement strand
AAACCTTTTTGTTGAAACAAAAAGGTTTTCTCCCTCCCCCATACCCCCACCCTCTTTCCCAAAAAAACTTTTATTTGGCAAACAGTTTCCGATTACGTGAAGACAGATTAAGGACATATATGGACATTCAGTTTCAAACCATTTCTTCCCCCTGGAAAGCCCCCGTTATTCTCTCCTTCCTTTTTGAAGGCGAAAGCTCAGACGAAGCCAACCACGTTCTTTCCCAGCAAGCCCCCTGGCTGGAACTTGCCCCCGCGTGGGCAGATATTAAAGGCAAAAAGGACGAATTTACCCTGCTCTATGGCCCGCCAGCCATGGATATTCCACGCATTGGCCTTATGGGCCTGGGTAAAGCAGAAGGGGAAAAGCCCATTACCCTCCAAGCTGTACGCTTTGCTTTTGCCCGCGCTATAAAAGCCTGCCAAACCAAGGGCCTTACAGAAGTTGCGCTGGATGTTCCCTCCGAGGCCCGCGTGTTAAAACGCCTTGCGGAAAAAGACCTGCCCCTGGCCCACCTCCTGCAGGAACTGGCCCTGGCCGCAGCCTTAAGCCTGTATGCATACACCACATATAAGAGTAAGGGTGAAGACAAAAACGGTATCCGCACCCTTCTTTTATGTTTGGATGAAACAACTGTGCCTGCTGACTTCCAGCCCCTGCCGGCCCTTGTGCTGGCAGAAACAGCGGGTATTACACTGGCGCGTGACCTTGCCAATGCCCCAGCCAATGCCCTTTCCCCCCATGCGTTTGCGGAAAATGCCCTGGCAGTAGCCGCCCGCTATGGTTTTATTGTCGATATTCTGCAAAAAGCGGATCTGGAAAAAGAAAACATGGGCGCTTTTCTGGGGGTTGCGCAAGGTTCCCACCGCCCACCCTGTATGCCTGTTTTACGCCACGAACCAGCCGGTTCTTCCGGTAAAGCCCCGCTTTTACTTGTTGGCAAAGGCATAACCTTTGACAGTGGCGGCATTTCCCTTAAACCTTCTGCCGGTATGGAAGATATGAAGGCCGATATGTCCGGCGCAGGCGCTGTTTTGGGCTTTTTTGAAGCTTTGGGAAAACTGAAGCAGGCAAACCTTGCGCCGGATATTCCCATTATTGGCCTTATGCCCTGCACAGAAAACATGCCCGGCGGCGGGGCCACACGCCCGGGGGATGTTCTGCGTTCCCGTAATGGCAAAACTATTGAAATAATAAGCACAGACGCGGAAGGCCGCCTTGTTTTAGCAGACGCCCTTTCCTATGGGCAGGACCTTTTTAACCCCTCTGTTATTGTGGATATTGCCACCCTCACAGGCGCGTGCGCCGTTGCATTGGGGGATGGTGCAGCCGGCCTTTTCTCCGCAGATAACTCTCTGGCGCAAAACCTGCTTAAAGCCGCGGAAAAAACAGATGAACGTATGTGGCGTTTGCCTTTGTGGCAGGACGAGGCTCTGAACGCTCTGAAAAGCGAAGTAGCGGATATCAAAAACTCCGGCCCCCGCACAGGCGGCGCCATACACGCCGCCGTGTTTTTAGAGCAGTTTGTCGATACCAAAGCCGCACGCTGGGCGCATATTGACATGGCAGCCGCCGACCAGGGCGACAGCCCCGTTTGCCCCAAAGGTGCAACAGGTTTTGGTGTGCGTACCCTCTTACGTTTTGTGCAGGAAAACATATAACAGCATGGGGGGCGCTTGCTCACAAAGCCAGCAGACAACCGCAAAAACAAAAGACCCCGGTTTGACACCCCCCTATGCTTTTTATATTCTGCAGGCGCGAGGTGATGTATGAGTATTCTTATCGAAGACCCGGAAATTCTGGCAATAATAAACACCCAGATGGCACTGGGGCATTACAAAAACCCGGATGAGGTTATACGTTCCGCTCTTTCTGCTATGGAAACGCAGGAAGAACAGGAAACTATACCCTGCATGGAAGAAACCTTTTCCCCTGAAGAAGTAATCTGGATACGGGAAAAGTTGCAAGAAGCCTTAGATAGCATTGCCACAGAAGGAACACTAAGCGGGGAAGAAGTATTTGCCCCTTACCTGAACAAAAACATAGCTGCGCTATGAAAGTTCGTTATTCACATTTTGCATCGGATGACTTGGAAGGCGCGTATAATTACATCGCATTGGACAACCCATACAAAGCTTCTTCGTTTATAGATAGTGTCCATAAAAAATGTAACTCGCTTGCCCACAACCCTTACCTTTATCCCCTGCGACCTGAGTTTGGCGCTGGTGTCCGTCTGGCAATCTGCAAGCCCTACCGTATTTTTTTTATGATAGATGAAAAAATACAAATAGTGCATATTCTCCGCATACTCCACAGCGCCCGCAACATTTCTTCCCTTCTTTAACCTACACCGGAAACAGTATGCCAGAACTTATGAGATTCGGCGTCTCCCTTGAGCGCGACCTTCTGGAAGCATTTGAGCTTGTCCACAAAATCAGCACACGACCGGAAAAACAAAAGACCCCGGTTTGACACCCCCCTATGCTTTTTATATTCTGCAGGCGCGAGGTGATGTATGAGTATTCTTATCGAAGACCCGGAAATTCTGGCAATAATAAACACCCAGATGGCGCTGGGGCATTACAAAAACCCGGATGAAGTTATACGTTCCGCTCTTTCTGCTATGGAGAAAGAGCAACATCCCCATTATGGCCCATTTGATGGCCCCTGGACAGAGGAAAAACTCAAAGCCGCGCTGGAGGAGGCGCTTCTTGCCGTAGAAACAGGCCCACTGTACACATCAGAAGAAGTCTTTGCGCCTCTGCTTGCCAAATATTCCCCTGGGAATGTATAATGCGTTTAATGTATACAAGTAACGCAAAAGCGGATATTCAGGAAATAACGGCCTATATCGCACTGGATGATACAGAGAAAGCGCATTTATTTGCGCGCGAACTCTATGGATTTTGTGAATCCCTTGTGCTTTTCCCTTCCAAATATCCTCTTTTAAAAGAACGTGTTTCCCATATCCGCCGCGCTACCTGCGGGAATTATAATGTATACTATACGGTAAATACCCAGACTGTTCTTATCCTCCGCATACTCCACAGTGCCCGCAACATTTTTTCCCTTCTTTAACCTACACCGGAAACAGTATGCCAGAACTTATGAGATTCGGCGTCTCCCTTGAGCGCGACCTTCTGGAAGCATTTGATGCCCTGTGCGAAAAACGTGGTTTTGCCCATCGCTCAGACGCTTTTCGCCAGCTTATCCGCCGTGAACTTGCGGAAGAAACCCTGGCCGCTGCCCCTGCCTCCCGCGTTGCGGGTGTGCTGGCGCTTGTGTATAACCATCACGCCAGTGACCTTTCCCATACCCTGAATGAAATCCAGCATGAATCTGCGGATACTGTTTCCGCCACCCTGCATATCCATTTAGATGCCCACACCTGCCTGGAAGTGATGACCCTGCGCGGCCATAAGGCAGAAGTGGAAACTCTGGCAGAGAAATTACGTTCTGCCCGTGGTGTGGAACAGGGCAAAATATTTTTATACCCTTTGGAGTAATGTTTCCCCATGCTGGATGATATACAAAACACCCCTGGCCCGCATGGTCTGTCTATTGACCGCGTGGGTATAAAAGATTTGAAAATCCCGCTTGTTGTGCGCGATAAAGCAGCAGGCAGGCAGGCCACGGTGGCCACTTTGGAAATGGGGGTGCATTTACCCGCCGCGTTTAAAGGCACACACATGAGCCGCTTTGTGGAAGCTCTGGAAACATGGCATACCGGGCATTCAAACAGCCAGATTCTGGACTATGCCACCATGAAGCGCCTGCTGGAAGACCTTATGGAACGCCTGCACGCCCAAAAGGCCCGTGTACGTTTTGCTTTTCCGTATTTTATCCACAAATCCGCCCCTGTAACAGGCATTCCCGCGCCTGTAGCCTACGACTGCGCCTTTACAGGGGAAAAAACAGCAGAAGATCCCAAAACCCGCTTTATTCTGGAAGTGGATGTACCCGTAACCACAGTTTGCCCCTGTTCCAAAGCCATAAGCCGGCATGGGGCGCATAGCCAGCGCACAATAGTGCGCATACAGGTGCATATGGATAAATTTGTGTGGCTGGAAGATTTTATTGAAGTGGCGGAATCTTCCGCCTCTGCCCCCGTGTATTCCCTGCTCAAAAGAGAAGACGAAAAATACGTCACAGAGCAGGCATACGAAAACCCCTGTTTTGTGGAAGATGTGGTACGCAATGTTGCGGTGCGCCTGAATGGAATGGAACATGTACGCTGGTTCAGGGTAGAGGTGGAAAGTTATGAATCTATCCACTGCCACAGCGCATTTGCGTGTATAGAACGCACAAGGCAAGTTTGATATGGATTTTTTGCTGGGCCTGAAACTTTTTACCACAAATACAGATTTGCTGCACAAGCTGCCTGTAGCCTGGGGATATGGGGAACTTGCGCTGTTTTCGTATCTGGAGCTGTATGTTGTCCCAGGCACGGCAGAAACAGCCCTGTCTGTATTGCCCCACACCCCTATCCCTGTTTTTCTCCATGCCCCGCACCACAAGCATGGTCTTAATCTTGCGGACAAAACAGCCAGAAGCCACAACAGCCGCCTGCTGGAAGAATGCCGCCATTTGGCGGATGCCCTCCATGCCCCGCATATTATTGTCCATGGCGGGCACAGTGGAAGCCTGGAGGAATGTATTTTGCAGGTAAAAGCGCAGGCAGACACACGGTTTGTGCTGGAAAACACCCCTCTTATGGGGCATGGTGGCCTTACATGCGTGGCCTGCACACCCACAGACTGCGCGTATGCACTGGCAAGCGGCGCTTTTGGAGGCCTGGTGCTGGATGTTGGGCATGCGCGTATTGCGGCAAATAATCTGGCGGATATAACCCCAGACAGGTCGTTTAACAGCATCTGGCCAGATTTTTTGTATAATTTCCTTGCACTCAGGCCCGTTTTTTACCATTTTATGGATGGAGACGCGCAAGGCCGTGCAGATTCCCATGCGGCACTGGGCGAAGGCAGCTACCCTTTGCGGGAAATGCTCACCTGCATCCCAAAGGGCAGTTCTCTCACACTGGAAACCCCGCTGGATGAAGCTTTGGGTTTTACGCAGCCGGCCCAAAACAGCAAATTTTTCTCCGCGCTGGCCGCCTCTCTGGCATAAAGGTTTTTTCCATTGTGTGGAGAATACGCTAAAAAACTCCCAGAATGCGATAAAATTGACAACACACCACCATTCTTTTAGAAATAAGGGAAAACGGGGGAATATATGATTGTCCTGCGGGAAATAACTTTGGAAGACGCGGCCAAAACCCTTGCATGGCGCACAAGCGAGCGTGTCACCAAAAATATGCTGACAGATATCCCGCACGATATAGAAGCGCAAAAAGCATGGATACTGGCTTCCCGCACACGCCCCGACTACTACCACTGGATTATACAGGATACACAAAACAGTCTGCAAACAGACATTGGCTGGATAAGCCTGCAAGATTATTCCCCCAAAACACAGGAAACATCTTTTGGCTTTTATATAGGGGAGAAAGGGTATCCGGGCGCAGGTCTTGCGCTGCTGCCCGGCTGGTACACATTTTTGTTTAACACACTGGGTATACAAACCGTTTTTCTTTTTGTTTTTGCTTCTAACGCGCGCGTTGTGCAAATGCATACACGTTTTGGCTGTGTCCCTGTGCCGGAAAAAAACTTTATCCACTGTAAAAATGGAACAGACATACCTGTTGTGTGTCTTGCTATCACAAATAAAATATGGGCAGAAAAGAAAGAATTCCATACTTCGCCCATAGATTGCCCCATTAACCTGTGGCAGGCAGCGCCTGCCACGGTTGTTGACAAAGTCGGCAACCTCCGGCAGAGGGAATAGGCATGGCTTTGCCGTGCCGTAAAATGACCGAATGCCGTGCCTTTCCGCCCAGCAAGCAAAGCGCGATGGTGGGCGGCGCAAACCCCGAAGGGGTTTGTCATTCGTCTATGTGGCAGGCAGCGCCTGCCTCGCTTTTATAGAAAAAGGGAAGAAAAAATATGCCCACATCTGTTCTTGGTCATACACGCATAGAAGGTATATCTGTTGTTGTGCCCCCAAAAGAAATGTGCCTGCTGGATGAACCCCATTTATACAATGGCAACACAAAAAAGATTGAGCGTGTTATCCATTCTTCCGGTTTTTATAAAAGAAGAGTGGCGGAAAAAAATATTCTCACATCCGATCTTTGCCTCCAGGCCAGCCACGACCTTCTGGCCCATACAGGGTGTAAAAAAGAACAGATAGACGCGCTTATTTTTATCAGCTACACGCCGGATTACCTTATGCCTGCCACAGGGTATATTCTGCACAGAGAGCTTGGGCTTTCTAAAAACTGCCTTGTTATGGATATGCCCCAGGCCTGTTCCGGCTATGTACTGGGGCTTTTCCAGGCTTCCATGCTGCTGAATTCCGGGTATAAAAATGTTCTGCTTCTTGTGGGGGATACATTTTCTAAATTTACCGATATGTTTCTAGATAACACAGCCCCTGTTTTTGGGGATGCAGGCAGTGCAACTTTGCTTACCTATAGCCCCAATGCCAACCCGTTTTACTACCATATACAGTCAGATGGTAAAGGGGCGGCCAGTATTATGTGTGAAAATGGGGCCTTCAGGCACCCCCCTACGTTAGAGAGTTTTTATGAAGACGGCAGTTATATGTATAAAGCTAAAATGCATGGCGGGGAAGTGTTTGATTTTACCATGGGGGAAGTAGCCCAAAGTATCCGCCAGACGCTTGATTTTGCCAATATACCATCCACAGTACCGGATTATTATATCCTGCATCAGGCCAATAAATCTATTTTGCAAAACATCGCCAGACAACTTGGGATAGAAGAATCCAAAATGCCCATGGACACCCTGACCCAATACGGCAACCAGTGCGGGGCTTCCATACCGGGCGCAGTGGCGGATGCCCTGCAAGCAGAAGTTTCCGCCAAAAAACTTTGCCTTTTGCTTTCCGGCTTTGGCACGGGCCTTAGTCTGGCAAGTGCTGTTGTAGAAACAGACCACATATACTGCTCCGGCATACAAAACTACAAGGAAACAGCATGACACAGGAAGAATTTCTCTCTCTTTTTCAGGAAATACTGCAACGTGAAGACCCTGTTACAATGGCGGACAATCTACTGGATATGGAAGAATGGGATTCCCTTTCCATGCTGGATACTATTGCGTTTCTGGATAAATACTTCCAGAAAAAAATTCTGTTTGAAGAAGTACGCTGTTTTGACACAGTGCTTGCCATCTACACCTTTGCCACAAAATAGAGCATATAAAGGGATAATGCATGGAAAAAACGGTATGGGTACAGGAAAATGCCGATATTCTGGCATGGGAACGTGTTTTTTACCGCACCCTTAACCAGGCACTGGAAACGTTGCCTCTGCCACCCTATCCTTTGCCTGCACCAGAGGCAGAAGATTTGCCCCTGTATTATATTGTGGGCCTGCCACGCTCCGGCACAACCCTGTGCAGCCAGCTTATCTCCAGCTTTTGGGATATCGGGTATATCAACAATCTTATCGCGCGCTTCTGGCTCAGACCAGGTGTAGGTATTACACTTTCCCAAAATCTTTTGGGCCCAACTCCACCCGCTTTTTTATTAGAATCCAGAGAAGGCCGGACAGAAGGCCCAGCCGGCCCACATGAATTTGCGTTTTTTTGGGAACACTGGTTCGGTTTTGATAAAACACGCACCCATAATCTTACCCCGGCAGAGCTTGCCCGTGTGGACAAAACGGGCTTTCGGCAGGCATTGCACGAAATCCTTTCTGCATTCCGCAAGCCTGTGGTATTTAAAAATATGTTTATTATTTTTCTGGCAGGCTATTTAAAAGAGTTACATCCGCGCTCCTTTTTTTTCCTTATAGAACGGCCATTTGAGGATGTTTGCCGTTCCATGCTCCATGCCAGAGAGCGTGTGCATGGCTCGCAGGGAACATGGTTTGCTCTGCGGCCCGCGGCTTGGCCATTTGAGGCGCAAAACCCCTGTGAAGAAGTGGTGTTGCAATGCCTGTATATTGAGCAGGAACTTAAAGCCTCTCTGGCGCCTTTACGCGATTCCTGCGTGCATTTGCTGTACCGCGATTTATGCGAAAACCCTTATGAAACATTAGAGCAGGCGCGTCAGGCGGCAGAACAGGCCCTTGGGCACGCACCTGCCTGGCGCAGCACAGATCTGCCTTCTCTGGCGTACAGACCTGCCAAGCCCCTTGCGCCCTTGCAGGAAAAACAATTGTTTGAGGCTTTGGAAAAGCATCGCGCTTGAGATTCGCAGTTTTAATGCAAACGACAGGTGTGTTTGCCCTGCTTGATTCTTTTTGCACTTTGTGCCACAATTTTTCTTTACAAACCCTTGGGTGCCGGATGGGAACTACCCCCGCCGGATAATTGGAAAGTTCGGTTAAAAACCGACGCTGGCCCGCAACCGTGAAAGGAACAAAACCGCAAAAAGCCACTGTGCTGTATACGCATGGGAAGGTGCGGGAGTAGGTTAAACCTTAAGCCGGGAAGCCAGCCCACGGGTGTTTTCCACCGGAGGTTTCGTGGCGAAGCAGGTGGTTGGCATACGTTTAACGTTTTGTCCCGTAAACCTCCATAACCATGGCCCACGCGGTATGGGCCGGAGGATATATGGGATTTTTTTGTTTAAAACGGCAGTTTTTTGTGCCTGTAAGCTGTGCGGCCTTGGTGGGCTGTGCGGTTTTGTTGGGTGGTGGGCAGCCGGCCTTTGCGCAAACACCCCCCCAAAACCTGCCCACCCTTGTGGTAAGCGCCACGGCAGAAGAAAGCCAGGCGCGCTCCCTGCCGGCCAGTGTGCAGGTTATTGAAGCAAGCCAAATACCAGCCGCTTCGTCTCTGGCGGATATTCTGGAAACCTTTGTTCCCGGCAGCCATGTGATGCAGCCGGGCAATTACAACCGAGTAGGTTTACGCGGTTTTCTGAATGGCCGCACAGCGGGCAGCAGCATGGGTGACCCCATTCTTTTGCTGATAGACGGTCACAAAAGCGGCGCGGCTAACCCGGCCTACATACCGGCGGCTCTTATTGAGCGGGTGGAAATTGTGCGCGGCCCGGCCTCTGTGTTATATGGCGGCTCTGCTATGGGCGGGGTTATTAATGTTATCACCAAAAAAGGCACAGGGCCTGTATCCGGTGAACTGCATGCAGAAGTCACACTGCCTTCCGCGTATACCGCCCAAACATTTTCCGCGGGTTTTTCCGGCGCTTTGCCACAAGGCACACCAAAAGACAACCAATATGGCTTTGCCTTTGGTATGCTTTACAAAAACCAGAGCGAATACAAGGCAGGCCATGGCTGGCTTTTTGAAAATTCCCAAAGCCAGAACGCGGCTTTTGGCGCTTCTGCCACCTGGCGACCCACAGAAAACCAAAGCCTTTCCCTGGTGGGTCTTCACCAGAATATTTTTGGCACAGGAAACCCGGGGGACAGGGTGTGGGCCTACCCGGATGCGCGGGCAACAGCGCGTTATTCCTCCCTTTCTCTGGATTACACAGGCACATCAGAAAAAGCCTGGGGACTGGACGCGGCCCTTTTTTATAACACCTCCATGTATAAGGACGACCACGGCAAGGACAAGCCCACCCTCTTCGCATCCCCTTACACGTCCTCCTTTACCACCCAAAGCTTTGGGGGCCGCCTGCAACTTGGTTTTCCCTTAGGGAATTTGCAGGAAAACGCAACAGAGGCGCGTGCCATGGGGCTTTTTGGCCGCCTTGTTTTAGGGGCGGAAGTGATGCGCCAAAACGAAAAAGCGGGCGGCAGCAGTATTTCCCAGCCGGATGCAAATTATACCATGACCGGCATTTTTACAGAATACAAATACGAAACCCCGGGCAAAAATTTTGTGTTTATAGCCGGCGGCCGGTACGACCATTACAAAACCGGCCTGCGCAGAAATGATACACTCCGCCAGCCTGCGGCAAGCCGTAATTTTGGGCATATAACATGGAATGTGGGGGCCACATGGTACCCCTCTTTTCTGGCAGACCTTGCGGATGTAGGTTTTTTTGCGCGTGTGGGCACCGCGTTTGTGCCACCCACAGCCCTGTATCTGGCGGGCGATTATGTTACTATATGGGGGATGCAGTATAAAGGGGATTCCCATTTAAAAGCAGAAAAATCCCTCACGGCAGAAGCCGGTGTAAAACTGGCAAAAGGCCCGCTTACCCTTGGGGCAACGGCGTTTTTTACCTGGTACAATGGCCGTATTATCCCGGAAGAAATCATCCCCTGGACATTGTATGCGTATAAAAATCAGGGCAAAGAACAACTTTTTGGCTTTGACCTTTCCGCAGAATTGGATAAAGATTTCTGGATAGGCGAATACCTTCTGGAAACACGCCTTTACAGTGAAGCGGAAATCTTCACACAGCGCAAGTCTTCCACCAGACAGGGCATACAAAGCACTGTGCTTTTTATACCGGCGTATTCCGCAACTGTTGGCCTTGACCTGAAGCATGGCCCCTGGCTTTTACAGGGTGGTGTGCGTTTTGTGGGCCCCCAGTTTGCCAGTTACGCGGCCAGGGTGGAACACCGCGAGGCTTTTGATATATGGCATGCCCGCCTTACCTACAGTTTCTCTGATTCCCTCAGTGTGTATGTTGACGGCCAAAATCTCACAGACTCCTACTACGCGTATACCAAGGACTTCCCCATGCCAGGCCGTGCCATAAGCCTTGGTTTTACCTGGAAATTCTAATGAAAACAAGCTCTCTCTTCCTGTCTTTGTGTTTTTCCCTTCTGCTTCTCCACCAACCAGCCTATGCGCAGGAAGAGGAGCGTGTTATTTCCCTTGCCCCCAGCCTGACAGAACTTATGTTCGCCCTGGGGGCAGGGGATATACTGGTGGGGCGTACAACATACGCCACCCATCCGCCGGAAGCCAGCAAATTACCTTCTGTAGGAACCTATTACAGGCCTAATCTGGAATCTATTCTGGCTTTGCAACCTCAAACAGTGCTGGCAGCGCCAGACGGCAACCCCAAGGCGATTCTGGAAAGTTTGGAAAATCTGGGCATAGAAGTGCTGCGTTTTGACCCTGCCAATTTTGCGGCTCTGCAGGCTGACCTTCAAACTCTGGGCAAACGTTTTGACAGGGTAGACTATGCCACTGTGCTCAATGCCCGCATTAACAAACAGCTGGCCCTGCTGGAACAAAAAAAACACGAAAAAGAAGCGGCCCGCCACTTGGGCCTTAACCCGCAACCAGAAACACAGCCCCCCCCGCGTGCCTTGCTTTTGCTCCAGCTTTCCCCGCCTATTGCCGCCTCTGCCCAAAGTTTTGTGGGGGAAATACCCAATCTGGTAGGCATGGAAAACTGCGTACAAAGCGAAAGCCTCTACCCGCCTCTTTCTGTGGAAACTTTGCTCACTCTGGCACCAGATGTGCTTTTACTCACTGGCATGGACGCCGGGGATATGCCTTCCGGCGCCGGGGAAACACCTGTTGTTTTCCAGGCAACACCTGAACAGCTTAGCCAAATGCAAAGCCTCTGGGCAGGTTGGGCCAATATTCCCGCTGTGCAAAACGGGCATGTGTATTTTTTGAACCCGGATATTTTTTCAAGGCCTTCTTTGCGCCTTCTTGACGGCCTCTTTATCCTGCAGGGACGTATGCCATGAAAAGCGGGCTGGCCCTTTCTGTTCTCCTGCATCTTGCCTTGCTTGCCGGGCTGGGTGGCTTGGCTGGCTTGGCCGTGCCAGAACGGGAAGGGGTGGCCATGTTAGCCATGTTAGCCATGTTAGAAGGACGGGAAGGCGGCGCTTACATTGTTTCTGCTTCCTCCGGCTCTTCCATTATACAGGTGAGTCTGACGGATTTACCCGCTGCCGACAAAAGGGGGAATACAGCAGAAAATCAACCAATACCAGAGGTACCGGGGGCACTGGGGCAGGCAGCGGCCATACAGCTGAGACAGGCAAACCAGCTTATACAGGCCATACATGCGCAAAAAACGGAACAGCCTTCCACCAGACAAGCTGTTATTCCATCCACAGCAACAAACAAAGCAAAAAGTCCACAACAGGTAGAACAGGCACAACAGGTACAACAGGCACAACAGGTACAACGGGCCAATCAGGCAGACTCTGCGTCTGGCGCTGCACCCGCGGGTAATACTGTATACGCAGAAACCCCTTCTTTTTCACAGGCAAACGGTTTGGAATATGGTTTGGGCGCGGGGCAAGCTTCTGCCACAGGTATACCTGCAAGTCTGGGGGGCAGCCAAGACCAGCAGCCCTTTGGGCAGAATAATGGCCCCAGTTTTTTGCGTTATAAAGAACCGGTTTACCCGCCTGCTGCCAAACGCCAAGGTATAACAGGCGAGGTGCTTGTGCGGCTTTACATCACAGAAAAAGGCCGCGCCCGCCATGTGGAGGTTATAGATTCCCCACACCAAAGCCTGGGGCAAGCCGCCACAACAGCCCTTGCTTCCGCCACTTTCCGGCCGTACACAGTAAATGGCAAACCCACGGCCTGCTGGACGGAAATCCGGGTTATGTTTGAACTTCATTAAGGCATTTCTGTTAATAAACGTGAACTGCTCAGCGTTATTGCGATACTTTGTGAGTACTCTATAAGGAAACTTGGATGAGTGAATTAAAAAAATTGCCCAATATTGGCACCGAACTGGAAATACAATTACTGCTTGTGGGTATCACCTCGCCGGAAGAACTTAAATCAACTGGTGCCAAAGCCGCCTGGCGCAAAATTCTTGCCATTGACCCCAGCGCCTGCTTTAACCGCCTTTGCGGTCTGGAAGGCGCTATTGAAGGCATACGCTGGCATCAGCTTTCCCCTGAAAAAAAGCAGGAACTCAAAGAATATTATACGCAGGAAACCAAAGATATGCCCCGACGTTTTGCTAAACGCAAATAACAATCACTCGTATTTTTATCTTTTATAACTAACTGAAAATAAATACTTTTAAATATCTAGTGTCTA
>CAZJOG010000052.1:0-13012 GCA_964547565.1 uncultured Desulfovibrionaceae bacterium | reverse complement strand
TTCTGGTGTGGAACACTTTCCGGCCTGTTGGGGTGCAGGGCTTCCCATTCTTCCAGGGTAAGCTCTTTTTCCGAACCCTCTTCTGGCAACACCACAATAGAATTGCGGAACATATTGGCGCGTAAAACACGCAAAGGGCCTTCGTCCGTCTGGTAACGTTTGCCAAGCTTGGGGCAGCTATGGTTAAAGGCGTCGTAATTATGTTGTTCATACGAAAGGCAACAGAGCAAACGCCCACAAATACCAGAAATTTTGGCTGGATTAAGAAATAAATTTTGCTCTTTAGCCATTTTTATAGTCACAGGCGCAAACTTGCGTAAATACCGGCGGCAGCATACCACCTGCCCGCAGTTGCCCAAAGCCCCCACCATCTGGGTTTCATGGCGAACACCAATTTGCCGCAATTCAATACGGGTGCGGAAACGCCGCACAAGATCCTTCACCAGCTCCCGGAAATCTATACGGGTAGGCGCGGTAAAATAAAAAATAAGTTTGCTTTTATCAAACAGGGCTTCCACATCCACCAGCTTCATATCCAGCCCGCGCTCCTGCACACACTGGCGGCAAAATGTAAAGCCTTCCCGGGCGGTTTGTTCACCTTCAAGGCCCTGGGTTTCTTCTTCAGGCGTGGGGATACGCACCCGCGGCAAAGCCTCAAAAGACGGCAAAGAATCCCCCAGCCCCTGGGTGCAATAGCATTTTTTTTCTGCGCAGGTGGAAGACTGAACCTCCCCCTCCTGCGGCGCACGCCGGGTTTCTGCCTGCTGCACGTCTTTAAAATCCGGCAAAAGGTGCGGCGCTTCTTCATGCCCATAGGGCATGCCCACAGAACCGCATGGGCAGTTTTCTTCTGGCATCATGGCTTCTAAAATAGCTTCCGCTTCCTCGCGGGAGCCAAAAACACGCATCCAGACCACACGGCCGTAGGTCGGGCCATTTTCCATTTCTATCATGACAGAATCGCCAACACTGCGTGCCAGAGCAGTATCAGCGTATTCGTGTACGCACGGACTGGCCTGGCTATGGGCGCTGACGCGAACACCGAGCATTTGTTTCATATAAAATGTGTACCAACTTTACGTAATATTTCCTGGGCAGAGTTTTTTCCAAAAAAGTATACTCTAGCCCCCAAGGTAGGCTTTTTTTAATTCAGGGTTATCCACCAGATCTGCGCACGCACCTTCCGCCACAACAATGCCTGTATCCAGCACATAGCCGCGGTGGGCGCTTTGCAAAGCCAAACGGGCGTTTTGCTCCACCACCACTATGGTCAGACCTTCCCTGTTCAGCTCTTTTAACGTGCGGAACATATCATGCATCAGCAAAGGCGCAAGCCCCATGGAAGGCTCATCCAGCAACAGCACCTTGCAGTCTGTCATAAGCGCACGACCAACCGCCAGCATTTGCTGTTCCCCACCGGAAAGTGTATCCGCCCGCTGGTTTTTACGCTCTGCAAGGCGTGGGAATAAATTAAAAATTCTGCCCAGATCATGCTGCACATTGGGGTCTTTGCTGCGGTTCCATGTGGCTATGGTGAGGTTTTCCATAACAGACAAATTGCCAAAAATATGCCTGCCTTCCGGCACCAAGGCTATATGGTGTTTGGAAACAACGTGCTGGGGTTCCACATTTAAAAGGCTCTGACCCCTGAAATTAATTTCCCCGCCTGTCACCTTGGGGGCTTCAGGAGGAGGAAGGCGCATAATAGATTTAAGCAAGGTGGACTTACCCGCGCCATTGGCGCCGATAAGTGTCACAATTTCCCCTTCTTCTACATAAAAAGAAAGCCCATGCAAAGCTTCTACCCTGCCATACGCGGCATGCAGATTTTTTACTTCAAGTAACATCACACCACCTCATCGCCCAGGTAGGCGCTTATCACCACAGGGTTACGCCGTATTTCATCCGGCGTGCCACGGGCTATGGACTTGCCAAAATCTATCACTTCTATACGCTGGCATAAAGTCATCACCACTTCCATCTGGTGCTCTATCATCCATATACTTATGGGGAATGTGTCATAAATCCAGCGGATAAGACGGATAAGCTCTGTAATGTCCGAAGAATTTAACCCCGCCGCCGGTTCATCCAAAAGCAGCAGCTTGGGGTCTAAAGACAACGCGCGGGCAAGTTCTACCCTGCGCTGTAAACCATAGGGCAGGTTGGAGGGTAATTCGTCAATATAGTCACTCAAACCCATTATTTCCAAAATTTCCCGCGCTTTATCTTCCACCCTTTTTTCCGCAGTACGGTATTTTTTTGTAAGAAAAACCGGGCCATTAAAGGAATAACCAAGACGGTGATACTGGGCTATGCGTACATTGTCCAGCACACTCATATCATTCCATAAACGGATGTTCTGGAACGTGCGGGCAAGGCCAAGCGCCGTTACTTCATGGGGTTTTAAGCCTTTTGTGGGTGTGCCGGCAAAAACAACACTGCCCTCTGTTGGCTGGTAAAAACCAGAAACAATATTAAACACCGTGGTTTTACCCGCCCCATTAGGGCCAATAAGGCCAATAAGCTCCCTCTCCTCCAGCTGTAAATTAAACTCGGAAAGAGCCTGGAGACCGCCAAAACGCTGCGTTACGTCATTCACTTCCAATAAAGACATGGCAGCCTCCTACTTCTTGAGCGTAAAAAACTTTTTGAGCCTGGGGAAAACATCCGTCAGCTCCTTATTCCCCAATAATCCCTCTGGCCTGAACTGCATAAGCAAAATCAGAATAAGCGGGATAAGCACCCACTTCCACACCTGGCTTATTTCAAATGCCGCCGGGATAAGATTCCAGGCGTGCAGGCCGCTGTCTATCATAGGGATAATAAACCGCAAAGCTTCCACCAGAAGCGTAAATAATATAGCCGCAAGTACAGAGCCGGAAAGCGACGCCATGCCCCCCAGATACACCATCACCAAACCTTCCGTGGACTTCAAAATATTAAACGCCTGCGGGTTAATATAGCCGTAAAGATGCGCGTACAAACCACCCGCCACACCCGCAAGACCGGAAGACACCATAAAGGCCATCATCTTAATATGGTTGGTGTTTACCCCCATTATTTCCGCCGCCACCTCATCCTGGCACACAGCGCGGATGCCCTTGCCATAGGTGGAATTGACCAGCCTGTACAGCACCACCACAGACGCCACCGTGACAATAATAATCCATATCAGCATCCAGGGAATATCCGCCACGTCCCGCATGGCATTCATCACCTTTTTCATACCCTGCAAACCACGCGGGCCACCCAGAAAATCCAGATTCTCAATAAGCGAAATAATAATGTAGTTAGCCGCAATAGTGATAATAGCCAGATAATCCCCCCGCGTTTTAAACGAAGGTAAGGCCACCACCAAACCAAAAAGTGCCGCCACTACCCCACCTGCCAGCAAAACCAAAGGGAAAAGAAAAGGCGCCCAGCTGGGGTCTAAAAGCGCATCGCCCAGAATTTTATTATTTGTAAACATAGTCACGGATAAAAGCGAAGCCGTGTACGCGCCTATGCACATAAAACCCGCATGGCCACAGGAAAATTCCCCCATGTACCCATTTACCAGATTCAAACTGGCCGCAAATATAACATTTATCCCCATACCCATAAGCACAGTCAGCACATACTGGTCCAGTATGCCCTGCTGCGCCGCAAGCACAAGAAAAATAAACCCAAAAACCAGCGCAATATTCAGGGAATGCTTTTTTAAGGTTGCCGCAAATGCCATGCCATTCCCCCCTATATTTTTGTTGTTTTGGGCACACCAAACAAACCCGTTGGCCGCCACCACATAATCATAAGCAAAATACTAAAGGCAAATAAATCCCGGAAAGTGGAAGGCAAAAATGCCGCCACCATAATTTCAATAAAAGCCAGCAAAAATCCGCCAATAAACGCCCCGCGTATATCGCCAATCCCCCCTACAACAGCCGCTATAAAGGCTTTCCAGCCTACCATCATGCCCATATACGGGTCCAAAACAGGGTACGACATAGCAAACAGCATACCCCCTAAACCCGCTATGCCAGAACCCATAACAAACGTAAACACAATAACCGTATCCAGCGGTATACCCATAAGCGGCAAGGCAAATTTATCCCACGAAACCGCCCGCATGGCCATGCCAACCTTGGTCTTGGTCACAATAAACTGCAACACCACAAAAACCAGTATGGCCGCCAGCACCACCAGCATCTTCAAGTTTGTAACTGCTACCCCGCCAATGGTATACACCACCTTGTCCAGTAATTCCGGGAATGACTTGCGGCTTGCGCCCAATAACGCAAGGTTGCCATTTTCCAGAATAAGCCCGCACATAAGAGCTGTGATAACCACATACAAACGGTGCGCACCCTTGCGCCTGAGCGGCCTGTAAGCTATCCGCTCCAGAGTGACACCCACCATAGACGTAAGAAGCATGGTAAGCGGTATGGTAAGCGCCAGCACCGTCAGATTACTAAAACCAAACACATCCCCTAATAAAAACATGGCGACAAAAAAGGCAATGTACGCCCCAACCATAAAAATATCGCCGTGCGCAAAATTTATAAGTTGTAATACCCCGTACACCAAGGTGTACCCAAGCGCAATAAGCGCATAAAAACTGCCCCACTGTAAGGCATTCACAATATTCTGCGCAAAAACTTCCATAGTTTTTTCCTTGTAAAGGGAAAAGGCATTGTGGGGGAAAGGGGAAAAAATTTTTTGGAAAAAATTTTTTCCCCTTTCCCCCACACCCCCTTTCCCCTTTTCAAAAAACTTTAATGTGAGGATAATTATTAAGGAAGAGTGGAGAAGTAAAAATTACAAAGTTTTTTTTGGAAAAGGATGGGGGTTTGGGGGAAGGGAAAACCTTTTTTGTTCACAAAAAAGGTTTTCCCTTCCCCCAATCGCCATCTTTTATTCAGGGCAAACAGATTCGGCGAATTGGAAGGTGCCTTCGTCTGTAATTTTAACAACCACGGCGCATTTAATGGGGTCGCCGTTTTCGTCAAAGCGCATTTTGCCAGTAATACCGTCAAAGGTGGTCATATTCGCCATAGCGTCGCGGATAGCCAGGCGTTCTGCGCGCAGGTCTGTTTTTACTTCGCCCACGCTCTGGATAGCCTGCAGGACAATATTAATAGCGTCCCATGTAAGGGCGGCTACGTCGTCCGGCACATAGCCGTATTTGGCCTGGTATTTGTCGATAAATTCTTTGGTAGCGCCCTGTGCGCCTTCTGCGGCGTAGTGGGTGGAGAAAAACTGGCCTTTGCAGGGGTCGCCGCAGAGGGCCATAAGTTCTGCAGAGCCCCAGGCGTCAGAACCCATGAAGGGGCCTGTGTAACCAAGGTCGCGGGCCTGGCGGACAATAAGGGCGGCAAAGCTGTAGTTTTCCGGCAGGAAAATAAAGTCCGGCTTGGCGGCTATTATTTTGGTAATCTGGGCGGAAAAGTCCTGGTCTTTGGGGCCGTGGGATTCAAAGGCCACCACAGAGCCGGGGCCTTTCAGGGTTTCCCAGGAAGCGCGGAAGTTATCGGCCAGACCTTTGGAATAGTCGTTAGAGACTTCAAAAAGCACGGCGGCAGTTTGGGCATTAAACTGGACAGCGGCGAAGTTGGCGGCAACAGGGGCCTGGAAAGGATCAAGGAAAGCAGCGCGGAAAACCCAGGGGCGATCAAGGGTGGCTTCCGGGTTAGTAGACCAGGGGCTGATCATGGGCACTTCATTATCGTCCGCCACACCACCTGCAGGCACGGCCTGACGGGAAGACTGCGGGCCAACAAGGGCAAGCACTTTGTCGCGCTCAATAAGTTTCATGGTGACGTTAACGGCAGATTCCGGTTTGGATTCATTATCTTCGTAGATAAATTCCAGCGGGTATTTAACCCCGCCCACTTCCAGACCGCCCTGGGCCATAATTTCTTCGCGCAGAAGTTCTGCAGCAAAGCGGGAACCTTCGCCAACCTTGGGTATTTCACCGGTCAGCGGGATGGGGAAGCCAATTCTAATGGGATCAGCCGCCAGCGCGGGCTGGGCAGCGCCAGCGAGCAAAAGAAGGCTTGAAAGGCTGAGAAGCCCAAGTTTCCATGAAAAAGCACGCATGTGTCTCTCCTTGTCGATTGTGAAAAAAGAACCCCTTTCCGATACTTACCCTGTGTATACAAGATAAGGTAATACTGCGGGCCATAGCCCGGATTTGCGCACGGCGGCTTTATAAAGCCGGTATACACAACATGGTTCCATGCGTCTGGCTGCCAGAGGGCGGGCCGCGCATGGGGAAATATTGCCGGCCTGTGGATCAGGCAAGGGCTTCAGCCTTGGAGGCAATTTCGCGCCGCATGTCGTCCGGCACTTCGTAACCGCATTCCAAAGCTTTATTCATACTTTCAAAAGCCTGCGTATATTCGCCCAATTCCAGGCTGGCAAGGGCCAGATTATTCCAGGCAGGGCCAAAGTCCGGCTGGAGGCGAATAGCTTCCCGGGCGGCTTTAATACTTTCTTCGTATTCGCCTGCCATAAACAGGGCAGAAGCAAGGGTGGCGCGGGCCTGCACAAACTTAGGATCCCATTTCAGGGCTTTTTGTAAGGCTTTAAGGGCTTCGTCCACTTCGCCGCGTTGCAGATGCACAAACCCTATATTGCTCCACGGTATGGCAAATTGGGCGCGGGCATTGGCGGCCTCGTGGTTATAACGCAGGCAACCGTCCAAGTCATTGCGGGCAAGGCAAATACCCCCAAGCTGCACATAGGCTTCCGCCAGATGGGGAGAATTACGCACAGCGCCTAAAAAGGCCTCTTCCGCGGCAACATGGTCCCCTTTGGAGAGCATGGCCACGCCCAAATTATAATAGTGGTTGGCGCACTGATCGTTTTGTTCGATTTCAGCCTGCAAGTCTGCGATATATTCGTCCAAAGACGCGTATTGTTCTTTCATTGGGTTAACCCTTCCTTATCCAGAAGTTCTTTGTACCATATACAAAAATCGAATGCGCCCAAGTATTTGTCATCTCTGTTTACAATACCGAGCGCGCATTCCAAAGCACCCTGCGAATAAGCATTCCCTTTAGGGGAATCTGTGGGGCGGCTTTGCAAAAATTCGCGTATAAGTTGCTGGCTGGTGCGTTTGGTAACATCCGTGCGCATTTCCATGGGATCATTAGGTTTTTGGAATGGATCCCATATATCATAGCCAATTTTATCAATAAATTTACGACGTCTGGCAGGGATTTTCTCGTAAATATCGCGTTTGAGGGCCTCTTCTTCGGGCGTAAGCTTTTGGGGAGTGCCATCGCGGTATACGGTAGCGGGTATGGCCATTAGCGATCCTCCGGTTTGGATTCTGCCAAGCCAAAGTACAGGTCGTCGTAGTTGGTAAGAAGTGCCATGGAAACAGGCACATACACTGTATTCAATTCACGGAAACGGGTGCTTAAAAGAAGCACAAGTTCCTGGCTGAGGGCAGAAAGGCTGTCTTGTATGCGGTCTAACTGCACAGTGGGGTAGGCGCCTTGACCAAAGCCAGAATGTGGGCACACATGGGCTTTACCGCCAATAGCAGAAGGTATGCCGTATAAGCGGCATGTGATGGGGCGCCAGTCGTACAGGGCGCAAAAGCCGGCCTTGTCAAGCAAGGGGCAGGCTATGCGTGTTTTGGCAGCAGCTTCCATAATTTGCGCATCAGAGTGGCCTTTTTGTTTCATCTGGAAAAAAAGGTGTTTTTCCTTAGTGAGCAAACGGTCCGCATGACCCGCGGCTTCCAGAATACGGCTGCGCACGGGGCCAAACCCAAAGTGGCGGGTAAACGCTGTGTGCAGGTAAAACGCTTCTATAAGGGAAAGATCAAAAAGCGCGTGGCAACAGCTGGCGCAGGTATTGACTGTTCCTTCTGGCGTGGCTTGTGTGGCCTGCCCCGCCTGCCCCGTAAGCGAAGGGCAGGTAACCGCTTCAGGGAACTGGGCTTTTACACGGTTAAAAAGGTCATCCGCTTTGGCAGCAAGCGCGGTGTAACGCGCAAAAAGCGCGTTCACAGGCTCTGCAAATGCTTCCAGTCGGGAATTTTTTTTAGGAAGAAAAAAAGGCTCTCGGGGTGTCATACCATATCCAAAAAAATGTTTACCCCTTTGTTTTAAACCAAAAATTCCCCATGGTCAAGCCAAAAACACAGAGACAGCCGGCAGGCAGACAGCGCATGGAATATAAAACATAAAAATTTGTGGCATGCCTGCGGGAGAAATGCCGGGGTGTGGGGCAGAAGGCGTATTAAGGTTTTTTACAGTTGGACGATAAAAAAAGAGTGGGAGGAGAAAGCACTATGAAAAAAACATGCGCCATTCTTGCGCTGGCTTTGCTGTTTCCGGCGCGCGCTACAGAGGCGGAACTTTATGCCCCTATGGTGGATGTGCATAAAGTATGGGAGCGTTATTACCAGCGCCCAGCCATGCCTTTTTCTGGCGGCAATCTGGCAGAAGACCCGGCCTTGTACCCGCGTTTGCGTACCTCCCGCCCAACGTCTTCTGTACCGGCCGCTTCTGCTGTTCCGGGGGGCAAACAAAACCCACCTGCCACCTCTTCCCCGCCTGCCGCGACTTCGCCGGCATCCTCCGCCGGGACACCCTCTTCCCCGCCTGTCACCTCTTCCCCCCAAGGGCAAACATCTCCGCCAGCTTCTTCAGCTCAGCCTGCTCCTGCTGCTCCCCCCACTCCTGCTGTCCAGGCGCCTCAACAGCCTGCCGCTCCTCCGCCCACCCCGCCGGTGCCGGCCGTTAATGGCAGTAATGGGCAAAATGGCCCATTGCCGTATTCCCCGCCACCACAGCAGAACCCGCCTGCGGCGTCCCCCGTTTCACCCACGCCAACAGCGTCGGGGGCACCAGCGACATCATCACCATCAGGGCCTCCCCCTGCGCCCCAAGCTAATCCCCCTGCTTCCTCTACCGCTCCGCAAGGCCCATATTCCGGCCCTGCACCTGCCCAGGGCGAAAACATAACACAAGGCACACAAACAACAGCGGAAAACGAGCAAAACAGCCAAACATCCACACCAGCGGTGAATGCCAGCCCCCCGCGGCCGAAGTCTCTGCTGGATGCCCAGCCTGCGCCCCCCCACCCTGTGCCTACACCTTTGCCACCGCGGCCTTAGAGTATATCCGCGCTTAATAACAGGATTGCTCTAAAAATTCCCAACAAAAAAGCTCCTGCCGTGTTTGCGGCAGACACCACGCATAAATTTTTTTGCCTTTTACGGGTATACGCCAGAATACTGGTAATAACCTATCTGTTTTTATAGATAAATATGTACGAAGCATAAACTTTTCAAAAAAAGGGGAGTGCTGGACGAAGCGGATGTTCCGTGCTAGAAGAAAAACGGCAGCGACGGTGCCTGCCGCTTTTCGAATCCAGCTTTTTTGTGGAGTATACGCATGAGCGACATTGCCCTCGCAAAGCCTTTTATCCAAGCCACTATTAATGTGCTGAGCGCTATGGCCTCACTTTCTCCCAAACCGGGCACGCCCTTTATTAAACACACCCCTGATGCCAAAGGGGATGTTTCGGCCATTGTGGGAATAACAGGTGCAAAAACCGGTGCTGTTGCACTTTCCTTCAGCCAAACCTGCGCTATTGCGCTGGTAAAAGGTATGTTGGGCGAGGATATAGAAGATATCCTTGCAGATACACGCGACGCAGTGGGTGAAATAACCAACATGATCTCCGGCCAGGCACGCGCCACCCTGAGTGAAATGGGAATACCCATGCAGGGTTCCACCCCTTCCGTTGTTTTTGGCACCAAACACACCCTTACATTTCCCGGTCAGGCGACTATTGTCGCCATCCCATTCAGTACAGAATATGGGGACTTTGAGTTGGATTTCTGTTTCCATTAATACCATGCAGACACATTCCCGGTTTTCTGAAATACGCACAGGCGTAAAAATGGCCTTGCCTGTGGTTCTTGGTTATTTGCCCATGGGTTTTGCCTTTGGGGTGCTGGCGGTTAAAAGCGGCATCCCTGCCTGGGCCGCTTTTGGCATGGCACTTTGTGTGTTTGCCGGTTCAGGCCAGTTTATTGCGGCCAGTATGGCAGGTATGGGCGCTTCTGTGCTGGCTATTATAGCGGCCAATTTTATGGTGAATCTGCGCCATATTTTTATGGCTGCCAGTCTGGCCCACCATGTACGCCCCCTGAACCGCCTGCAGCGCGCTTTTTTTGGCTTTGAAATGACGGATGAAGTGTTTGCCGTGCATTCTGTGGCCTTTAGCCAGGGCGCAACCTGTAACCCGTGGCGGGTTTTTGCTGTTAACATCACGTCCCATTTAGGCTGGATTACGGGCTGCACACTGGGCGCGCTATTCAGCTCCTTTATTGCAGATGTAAAACCCTTTGGGTTGGATTTTGCCCTTACAGCCATGTTTTTAGCCTTGCTTGTGCCTTTATGTAAGGACCGTATCCATTTGTGGGTTGCTTTGGCAGGCGGCCTGCTTTCCCTTCTCTTTTTTATGGCCGGCCTTGGAAAAAGCAGTATTATTGCCGCCACCCTCTTGGCTGCCACGCTTGGTCTTGTCCTGGAATACATAAAACTGCGGGAGGACAAAACCCTATGCTGACCACAGGCACAACCCTTTTGCTTATTGGGGGCATGGCGCTGGGCGCCGCATTGCCCCGTATTCTGCCCCTGACTATTCTGGCGGACAAAAACCTGCCATATCTGGTAGAACGCTGGCTGGCGTATATACCCGCTGCTATTCTGGCGGCACTGGTAGCACCGGAAATTTTTCTTATTAACGGCAACCTTGCGATTAACTTGGAAAACATTTTCCTTTTGGCAAGTGTGCCTACACTTTTTATCGCGTGGAAATTCCGGAGCCTTTTTTTAACATTAGCCTCCGGTATGGGGCTTGTAGCTCTTATCCGTTATTTGCAATGAAAAAAATTTTTCTGCTGGTATTTTCTCTTTTATTATGCGCCTGCGGCCCTGCCACCCAGCCGGGACGGTCTTTTGCGCCGCCCGATCATACCCCGCCGGTTAGCAAACCCTACACCATAAAGGGAAAAACCTATGTGCCATATTCTTCTGCCCATGGGTACACAGAAACAGGCATTGCCTCCTGGTATGGGCCGGGGTTTCACGGCAAAATGACATCCTGCGGGGAAAAGTATGATCAAAACGCCCTTACGGCTGCGCATAAACTTTTGCCTTTTCACACCAATCTTAAAGTCACCAATCTGAAAAACGGGCGCTCTGTTATTGTGCGTATTACAGACCGCGGCCCTTTTTCCGGCGAGCGTGTGCTGGATCTTTCCCACCGCGCCGCCAAAGAACTGGGCATGGTGGAAGCAGGCACTGCCCGCGTGCGTATTGAAGCCATTAATACAAACGGGCCTGTGCTGACACCGGACGAGGATCTGGAAGGCGATTTTTATGTACAGCTTGGGGCTTTTGGCTCTGACAGTAATGTACGCCGCCTGCTGGCGGATATCAGGCAGGATGGATTCCCCTGCCGCGCCTTGCCTTCCGGCAAAAAAGGGCTTACATTTATCCAGGTTGGGCCGTTTTCCTCGTACAAACGCACAGAAGACGCGGCCACACGCTACCGTTCCCGTTTTCCGGATTTATTTGTAATCCGCCAATAATACCGTCTGTTTTTGGAGGGAAATATGCCATTGCCTCGCTGTGAGCTTTTTGGCTGTTTGTATTACGATTCCCGCCTTACCTATGAAGAACTTATGGAAAGGGAATCTTTTTTGCAAAACAAAATGTTGCTTGCTCTGGAAGAATGCGGGGGAAGCAGTGTGGAGTTTACCCCCCACGGGGACGAATTGCTGTTCCAGGCTTTGTTCCAGGAAGTAAACCGCGACCAGTACCGCGCTTTTTGCGACAGTGTAACACGCCATCTTGGGAAAGATGTGCTGGCACGTTTCTTTTTTGTGGATAAATACCTGGAAGACGCAGTTTTTTACTTTTTAGGACACGGGAAGTGGAAGGAACAGGCCCTGAGTATACCCGGCCCTGTAGAAGCGCTTTCCGGCTGGGTAGTGCGGCGGGAACGCCCGGGCAAAACACCCGGCAGCAGAACTGTTGCCCCGGAATAAAGCAAAAAAAAGACGCACCCTGCGGGGTGTTTCCATTGGCAGGCTTCCATCGAAAATTTTGAACAACATTATGTTCAAAATTTTTGCACGTAGACACCAGACATAAAGCCACTTGCTATTTTCCGGTAATCTGCTAGAAAAACAAAAGCCTGATGCGCCCGGATGGCGGAATAGGTAGACGCAAGGGACTTAAAATCCCTCGATGGTAACATCGTGCCGGTTCAATTCCGGCTCCGGGCACCAGTTTTTCACACGCGTATGCGTTTTTTGCAGGTTGTTTTTTGTTATATCTTTATGTTTTAGCCTTGCTTTATCCAAGGCGTATCAAGACATCCAGGGCATGGCATCCCATGATCCCATATTGCATGGGGTACCGTGAAAATATCTTACATCCGGAGCCATCATGTCTACAATCCCAGCTTCCGCCCCCACATCTCCCTGTATCCTTTCGGTTTCCCCTTCCGTATACACCTCGTATGGTTATGACGCCGCTATTTCCATGCTGGAAGGCAAAGACGGTATTATCCTTGTAGATGCCAGTGCCAGCCCTTTTATGGCGGCTCTGGTTTTTTCCAAATTCCGCGAGATCACCAAAAAGCCCTTAAAAGCTGTTATTTTTACCCACTCGCACCCTGACCACACAGGGGGCATTGCCGGTATTTTAGGCGCGGTAGAAGCGGAAGGCCAAGACCCCAAATCTGTACAAATATGGGCCAGAGAAGGCTTTGGCACAGAAAACTCCCTGCTGGCCGATCTGGCTACTGTCAGCCAAAAACGCGGCAACCGCCAGTTTGGCGCCACACTTCCCCCTTCCAAACTACGGAATGGACTGGCTGGCCCTGTCGCCGCCCCGGATCCCGGTAAAAACTGGAAACTGGCCACAGGCCCGTTTACACCTACCCACTTTTTTGCTGAAGAAAAAAAGGTGCTGGAAATTGCCGGCCTTAC
>CAZJOG010000051.1:0-13033 GCA_964547565.1 uncultured Desulfovibrionaceae bacterium | reverse complement strand
AATCCCGGCATTTTTCATGGCGCAGGAAAGCCCCACAGGCACACCCGCGGCTTTTTGCCTCTCGTATTCCGGTTTCAGGGCAAGCAGGCAGTCTTTAAGGGCCACAGCACTGCCAAGGATTTGGCCAGTAGCCGTTTGTTTGCCGGGTTCAAGCGCATTTTTGAACCTAAATTCCCACGGGTCAAAACCAGCCTTGGCGGCCAGTTCATCCATCAAAGATTCCATGGCAAAATTGGACTGGTTGACCCCAAAACCGCGGAAAGCACCAGCCGGCACATTATTGGTGTACACAGCCTTTACCTGTACATCCACGCATGGCACATGGTAGGCGCTTGTGGCATGGGTGCCTGTACGGGCCACAACCGCTTCACTAACAGACGCATACGCGCCGGCATCTGCCAGCACACGCACCTGCGCGGCCTGAAGAAAACCCTGTCTGTCGCAACCCAAAGTATATGCCAATGTCATAGGGTGACGCTTGGGGTGCATACGCATAGACTCCGGTCTGGAAAGTTTTACCTTGACAGGTGCCTGCAAAAGATACGCAGCCAGTGCCGCATGGGACTGCACAGTGGTGTCTTCTTTACCGCCAAACGCGCCCCCTGCGTCTACAAGTGTTACCTGTACCAGTTCCACAGGCAGGTTAAGGAAATCCGCAATTTCGGCTTTATCGTGCCATATACCCTGCCCCTGGCTAAAAATATGCACCCCATGTGTATGGCCCGGCTGGTCTGGCTCTGGTTGGTCTGGTTGGTCTGGGCATACAACCGGCATAGCCAGGCAGGCTTCCGGCTCCAGAAAAGCGTGTTCTATAAACGGGGTGGTAAAAATGCCTTCCACCACATGGGCGCAATTTTGCAGAAGCTTTTTTGCCTCACCCCCGCGGGAAAAAGTGGTATCTAAAAGGGTATTGGTGCCGTATTCCGGGTGAACAAGAAGAGCGTCCGAACTGGCGCTGTGGTAATCTGTCACAGCTTCCAGAATTTCATATTCCGTTTGGACAAGAGCCGCGGCAGCCCGGGCGGTTGCTTCCGTTGTGGCCACCACACAGGCAATCACATCCCCTGTGTAATGGTTTATTTCCCCCACCCCGATATACTGGGGCCAATCATGCCTGAACATGCCAAGCCTCCGGCTGCCACCCAGTTTGTCCACATCGTCTGCCGTAAAAACTGCCACAACACCTGTTTGATTTTTTGCCACAGACGTATCCACAGAAAGCAGTCTGGCGCGGGGGTGCGGGCAAAACACCAGAGCGCCGTGCAGCATATAGCCGCCTGCCTGCACGTCTTCCGGCTTAAGGCGCAAATCATCCACAAAAGGGCGGCTGCCAAGGGCTTTTTCATACGCCCCGTATTTGGGCGTGGAAGAACCAACCCCAAGGCTTGTTTCAAGCTGAATGGGTGTGTGCTCCCGCAGGGCAGCCGCGGCGTCCAGAATAGCGTCCACCAGCGGGGTGTAGCCTGTACAGCGGCAAAGATTGGGGCGTATAGCTTTAAGCACTTCTTCCCGTCCGGGAGTCGCGTTTTTTTCCAAAAGCATTTTGGCGCGTGTAAGAAAACCCGGGGTACAAAACCCGCACTGCACAGCCCCATGTTTTACAAAGGCTTTGGCAAGGGTGTCTTTTAAGGCTTCCGGGAAACCTTCTATAGTCACAATGGACGCATTTTCCAGTTTTCCCATAGGGGTTTTACAGGCAAGGGCCGCCTGCCCATTCACTTCCACCAGGCATGCCCCGCATACCCCCTGACCAGAACAGCCGCTCTTGGGGGAACATATGTTTTCTTCTTCCCGCAGGTACACAAGAAGCGGTGTTTCCGCCAAACCTGTATATTCTTTCTGCACACCATTTACTGTACACAACATATTGTTTGTCCCCCACTTCCCATTTTTGGGTTATTTTCTTTTTAAAGATACAAAATTTACCCCAAAGAGGCAAGGAAGGTCCAACCTTGCGCACTTGTGCCTTTTAGGAAAATTGTGTAGGGTAATTTTTGTGGCGCAAGGGCTTTCCCTGCCCCGTAAACTCTGGAGGTTATTATGCCAAATCTTAAGATCATTATTTGTGCACTTGATCTTTCCGAACACAGCAAGGAAGTTGCCTCATACGCCAGCATGCTTGCCAAATTCTCCGGCGCAAAAGTTATAGCAGTATACGCTGCCCCCACCCTGACCCAATATACAGGTTTCCATGTTCCGCCCAATACTATAGACAGCTTTGTGGGTGAAATAGTCACAGGCGCGGAAAAAGCCATGTCTACCTTTGTGGCGGAAAACTTTGAAGGTGTGGAAGTACGCGCAGAAGTTGTGGTAGGCTATGCGGCAGAAGAAATTCTGGCACTTGCGGAAAATGAAAACGCAGACCTTATTGTCATGGGCACCCATGGCCGCAAAGGTATTGACCGCATCCTTTTTGGTTCTGTTGCAGAAAAAGTTGTCAAAAACTCCCCCTTCCCTGTCCTGACTGTACGCCCTGCTGAAGTGGAAACTGTTATTGCCTGATGTTGTGGCATTTTCCCCAGTCTGAGAATACGAGGGGTTGCCGGTTTTTCCCGGCAACCCCCAGGTTGTTGACAAAGTCAGCAACCTGCCGGCAGAGGGAATAGGCGCGGCTTTGCCGTGCCGTTAAATGACCGAATGCCGTGCCTTTCCGCCCAGCACGCAAAGCGCGATGGTGGGCGGCGCAAACCCTGAAGGGGTTTGTCATGAGTTTGGGGGTTGCCGGTTTTTCCCGGCAACCCCGTCTATTAATTCGCCACTAAAAGGAACACCCCATGGTACCCATCCGCCCTGAGGTGGAAAGTTTTGTGCCGTATGAGCCCGGGCTTTCCATAGAAGAAATCGCCGCGCGCTTTAATTTGCCCCGCGTGATAAAACTTGCCAGTAACGAAAACCCGCTGGGCGTTTCCCCTATGGTGCAGGAAGTATTACACGGCAAAGTGCCCCATGCCTTTCGTTACCCGCAGGGTGGAAACCCCCGTTTGCGTAAGGCTGTGGCAGATTTTCACCACGTGGACGAAAGCCAGATTTTTGTGGGCGCCGGGCTAGATGAAGTGATAGACCTTTTATTCCGTGTTGTGGCAGAACCCGGTGTGGATAATGCCGTGGCCTCCTGCCCGTGTTTTGGCCTGTATGAAACCCAGGCAAAACTTGCGGGAGTAGAATTACGCCAGGCCCCTCTGAAAGAAAATTTTGCGCCGGATACAGAAGCCCTGCTTGCCCTTACAGACAAAAACACCCGCCTTTTTTTTCTCACCACGCCGGATAATCCTTCTGGTTACTGGACAGACCCGGAAACACTGGCCCAACTGGCCCGGCGTTTGCCAAAAACCTGCCTTTTTGTGCTGGATGAAGCCTACATAGATTTTGTGGAAACCCAAAACCCTTCCCTTTTGCCGCGCCTGCAGGAATTTCCCCATGTGGCGTTTTTGCGCACTATGTCCAAAGTCTATGGTCTGGCGGGTATGCGTATAGGGTACGCCATACTGCCGCCCCATCTTGCGGACTATTTATGGCGTGTGCGCCTGCCTTTTTCCGTGAGTATTCTGGCAGAAGAAGCCGCCCTTGCCGGGCTTGCGGACAGAGAATTTTACGCCAAAACCGTGCAGACTGTACAAGAAGGCCGTTTTTTTCTCACAGAAGCTTTGCGCAGCCTTGGCTGTAAGGTAATACCCAGCCAATCCAATTTTCTTCTTTTTATGCCGCCTGCCTTTGTTTCCGCCAAAAATCTGCACAACATCCTGCTGGAAAAAGGTTTTATCCTGCGTACTTTGGGCAGTTACCATTTACCGGACTATCTCAGGCTTTCCATAGGGAATGGGGAAGAAAACAGCCTGCTTATAGAAGCACTTACCGGCATTTTCCACGAGGAAAACCATGGCTGAACCAGATATTGTCCCCCCCCTTATTGTCACGATTGACGGCCCTGCCGGTGTGGGTAAAAGCACCCTTGCCAAACGTCTGGCCAAAGCCCTTGGTATACCTTTTTTAGATACAGGCGCCATGTACCGCACAGTTGGCCTGCATCTGGCGGGTATGCTGCAAAATATTGACGGCCTGGACCCAAAGAAATTACCAGAGAAATTACCAGATACATTACCAGACGAACTAAACGAAAACCTGCGCCACTGTATCTTTACCCTGGAAAAAACCCCGGAGGGTGAACACCTTCTGTTTTGTAATGGTACCCCTCTTGGCCCGGAAATCCGCACAGAAGCCGCCGGGCATTATGCCTCTATTGTAGGCCAAATCCCGCTTGTGCGGGAAAAATTGCAGGAAAATCAGCGGGAAATCGGCGCAAAATCTTCCCTTGTGGCAGAAGGGCGCGACATGGGCACCCGGGTTTTCCCCAAAGCCACAGTAAAAATTTTTCTGGACGCGCGTCTGGAAGTCCGCGCCGCCAGGCGCCTGAAAGAACTGCAGGAAAAAGAACCCGGCTTTGAAAAATCCCTTGAAGAGATTATAGAAAGCGTGAGCCTGCGGGATGCCCAGGACAAAAGCCGCGCCCTTGACCCCCTTGTCCCCGCACCCGATGCCCATATTATTGACACATCCGACCTTACCAGAGAACAGGTAGATACCCTTATCCTGCGCCTTGTGCACGAAGCCGCCCAGCGCAAGCCCAAAACAGGCCCCTCTTTTTCCCACATTACGGACAACGGGGGTATCACCATGGTGGATACCCAGGATAAAAAACCCACCCTCCGCACAGCCACAGCCACGGCTGTTTTGGAAATGGCAAACTCCACCATGCAGCTTTTAAAAGATAAAGCCCTGCCTAAAGGCGATGCCCTTACCACAGCCAAAGTTGCGGGTATTCTGGCTGCCAAACACTGCGCGGAACTTATTCCCCTTTGCCACCCCCTGCCCCTTTCGTTTATTGATGTGCGCTTCCGTTTTCTGGAAAACTCCCTGCTTGTGGAAACAGAAACCCGCGCCCACTGGAATACAGGTGTAGAAATGGAAGCCCTTGTGGCCGCCCAGATCGCCGCCGCCACTATATACGATATGGTAAAAGCCGTTGAACCCGGCATGGCCATACGCGAAACCCGCGTTACAGGGAAAACCGGTGGAACCAGATCAAAGGGTGAAAAAAATCGCATGGATTGACTTTCCCTCACACATCTTTATACCTAATGCCTACTTGCAAAAATTTCGAACATCGTATTGTTCAAAATTTTCAAGGTGGAGAGTCCTCTGCCCTTTTGCCCCCAATTTTAAGGAGTATCCCATGAAATCCCAACCTGTTGTGGCTGTTGTCGGCGCCTCAGGCGCAGTCGGCCGGGAAATGCTCGCCACATTGTCAAACCGGCTTTTCCCGTATGCCAAAGTCATCGCCCTGGCTTCCAGCCGATCCGCCGGTACAACCGTACCCTTTGGCGATGAAGAGCTGACTGTGCAGGAATTGACAGAAAAATCCTTTGAAGGCGTGGATCTGGCCCTCTTTTCCGCAGGTGGCGAAACCTCCACAAAATTTGCCCCCCATGCCGTTGCCTCAGGCTGCGTGGTGGTGGATAACTCCAGCGCATGGCGTATGGACCCGCGTGTCCCCCTGGTGGTGCCAGAAGTAAACCCCGATGCCCTCCATACACACAATGGCATTATCGCCAACCCCAACTGCTCTACCATACAAATGGTTGTGGCCCTTAAACCCCTGCACGATGCCGCCCGCATTAAACGTATCATTGTCTCCACCTACCAGGCTGTCAGCGGCACAGGACAAAAAGGTATAGCCGCTCTGGAAAAACAGGTGCGTGACCTCTTTAATATGCAAGAGCCCGTTATCGACGTGTATCCCCACCAGATAGCCTTTAACTGCCTGCCCCATATTGATGTCTTTTTGGAAAATGACTACACCAAAGAAGAAATGAAAATGGTGTGGGAAACAAAAAAAATTATGGAAGACAATTCCATAGCCGTAACCGCCACATGCGTGCGTGTGCCCGTGTTTTACGGCCACGCAGAATCTATCAACATAGAAACAGAAAAAAAACTCACAGCCGCCAATGCCCGCGCCATACTCTCTGCTATTCCCGGCGTGCAGGTGCTGGATAACCCCAAACAAAATATGTACCCCCTCCCCAGTATTGCCGCCGGAGAAGACGACGTGTTTGTGGGCCGTATACGCGAAGACGATACTATCCCTAATGGCCTCAACCTCTGGGTGGTGGCCGATAATATCCGCAAAGGCGCAGCCCTTAACGCCGTGCAAATTGCAGAAGAACTTATGGAACGGGAACTTTTAACCGTCCGCGACAAAAAGTTCTGGGGGAAGTAGAGTTTTTTTGGGGGGGTATCCCCCCCAAACCCCCTTATTGCGTAAAGCGTGCCGCTTGCGTGTTGCTTCGCAACATCGCTTCGCGGCACGCTTTACGTCATAAACGTGTTGGAAAAAAATGCTTGTTGGTTTGTTGTGTGTTCAAAACCCAGCACCCAGCAAAAAAACTCTTTGGGAAGGGAGTGTATATGCCGCTTATTCTTAAATCGTGGAACCTCAATGGTATGCGTGCCGCCACCCAAAAAGAGGGCTGGACAGAGTTTTTATCCCGCCCCGCAGATATTCTGGCTTTCCAGGAAACAAAAGCAGAACCCGCCCAGCTTGCCCCGGAACTTGTCCACCCGCAAACATGGGTAACAGCATACTCCAGCAGTACCGTAAAAAAAGGCTACTCCGGCGTGGGTGTGTGGAGCAAAACAGCCCCTCTTGCTGTTACAAGCGAACTGCCGGAGGCAGAATTCCAGGGAGAAGGCCGCCTTTTGCATATGGAATACGAAAATTTCCATTTTCTGAATGGCTATTTCCCCAATGGCGGCGCAGAAGTGGAAAAAGGGGTATTTGCCCGCCTGCCCTACAAAATGGGGTATTTTGACGCCTTTTTACGTTATGCAAAAAAGCTGGAACAAACAAAGCCCCTTATTATCTGCGGGGACTTTAACATCGCCCATAAACCCATAGACCTTGCCCGCCCTAAAGACAACACCCTCTGCACAGGTTTTTTACAAATAGAACGCGACTGGCTTTCCGCCTTTATAGCAGAAGGCTTTATAGATACCTTCCGCCTTGTCCACGGGGAAAAAGAAGGCGCGTATTCCTGGTGGTCTTACAAAACAAAAGCACGGGAAAAAAATATTGGCTGGCGCATAGATTATTTTTTTGTTTCTGCTTCTTTGCAGGAACAGGTGCAAGACGCTTGGATAGAAACAGATATTTATGGCTCGGACCACTGCCCTGTTGCCTTGAAAATTCAAATTTAACCCCCTTTTTTTTCCGGGTTTTTATGCTTTTTCCTGTGGGGGCAGTGGCTCTTTTGCTTGTGTTTATGGGAACAATACGCTATACTGCGTTTAAAATATGCAGCTGGAATGAATCTGCCCTGAAACCTTCTTTTCTTCAGGTGTTATTCCAAAAAAAGCGAATGGATACCCTCAATGGAAACTGTGCGTGTGTATCTGGGGCTTGGCTCCAATATAGGTGACCCGCTCCACAATCTTGCGCTTGCCCGGGAGGCTTTGCAGGAGCTTGCAGCTCCGGAAGGTCTTTTTTTGTTTTCCCCTGTGTACGAAACAGAACCACAGGAATATAAGCGTCAAAGTTGGTTTTTTAACCAGAATATCCAAATGGAAGTGCCTGTAGAAACAGACCCGGAAGCTTTTTTAGCCTCCGTGCAGGCCATAGAACATAAAATGGGCCGTGTGCGTAACCCGGAAAACCAGGCTGCGCCCCGCACCATTGATATTGATATTCTTCTTTTTGGTGAACGCTCCATCCACTCAGACCATCTTACTATCCCCCACCCGCGCCTTACAGAACGGGCGTTTGCCTTGGTGCCTCTGGCGGACTTGGACCCAAATCTGGAAATCGAAAACGATGGAGAAAAACACCGCGTCACAGAATGGCTGGCGCGCTTACATTATTCCATAGAAAAAAACCAAATCTACCAGGCATAGGAGGTTTGTATGGAATACCTGATCACCACAAGCCTGCTGCTTCTTGTTATCGCCCTTTTTTTCTTACGCAGTGTTGCGGGCGGTGACTGAATGCACCCTAATACCCCGCGTGACGGAACCTCCACTGACTCCACTGGCCTAACTGCCCCAGACTCCACAGAAAAATCCGTTGGGCACTGTTGCCTCAAACAACCTGCCACAGCGGAAACTTCTGCCACTTACCACCAACACCCTGATGGGGATGCCCCATCCTCTGAAGATTCTGACCCGGACTAAACATGCCATACCTCACTGGGCCAGGTATACGCTGGCTTTTTCTTTTCTTTTTTTGTTTTTTTGCCCCGCTGCAGTCTTGGGGCGCCCCCGGGTATTATGTTTTCCAGTCCCTTTACGCACAGCCCTCACACCCCATACATACCGAACTTCTTCTGCCATGGATGAAGGACGTGCAAAGCAACACCCGCCGTGCTGTTATGTTCCAGCTTTACATGGGCAGCGCCATTGTACCGGAAGATTCCGTTATCCAGGCACTTCTTGCGAATAAGCTGGATGCCGCCCTCACCATGCCCAGCTCATACCCCAAACTTTTCCCTGCTGTTTTATCTTTTTTACCTCCCCATATTGCGCAAGATAGCCACCATGCCAACCATTACCTTTGGGAAGTGTATAAAACACAGCCGGAATTTGCCAAAGAAATTGACAGAATAGGAAAACTTTTGGGTATATGGGGCAGCGACAGGAATGTGCTGTTATCCAAAACAGGCCCCGTACGAGCACTGGAAAACTTAAAAAATAAACGGGTTTTGGTGCTTAATGAAATGCAGTTTGCTCTGGTGAATGCCTGGGGAGCAAACGCGGTTATTATCCATGAGGCGGATATTCTGCCTGCTCTGGAAGGGAATATGGGGCAAATGTATTATGGCCCCATGCCGTTTAACGCCGCAGGTACATTGGGCCATTTGATAAAAGATATCACCATATTGCCCGCCAGCACCAAACTGTATTTTGCCGTGATAAACTGGGACCAGTGGAGCGCCCTGCCAGATTCCGCAAAAAAATACATAGACTCTTCCACAGGGGAAAACTGGGGAACAAAAGCCGCCACTATTCTTTATCAGCTTACAGAAAACGAACTGGCAGCCTTTGCCAAACTTGGCACCCGTATCCATACCCTGGATGCAGAAGCAGACCGAAAATTTGTGGAAGCAGAAACCCAGGCCTTCCTGCCGGAATGGATAAAACTGTTGAAAACCCTTGGGGCAGCAGACCCGCAAAAAACCATAGAAAAAGCGTACGAAATTTCCAAAAAAACAGCCCCTCAGCCTGTTAATCCGCCGGCCGCTGCCCCAACCCCTGCCCCATAATCTTTCTCCCCCAATACTATGCCTTCCATGAAAAAAAAACAAAAACAGCAACCGGCCCTGCAAAACAGCCAGGGCCTTTTATTCGCACATACCTCAGAATCTTCCCTTGTTGCCGGGCTGGATGAAGCCGGACGTGGCTGTCTGGCCGGGCCGGTTGTAGCAGGGGCCGTTGCCTTTGTGGATGGCTTTGATATTCTTGGCCTTGACGATTCCAAGAAACTTAGCCCACAGGAACGCACGCGCCTTGCCGCAGAAATAAAGGCCCTTGCCGCTGGCTGGGGTATAGGTTTTGTGTGGATGCAGGATATAGATAAAGTGAATATTCTCCAGGCCAGTTTGCTGGCCATGGCCCGTGCTTTGGCCGCCATGCGCAGGCGCATGTTGTCTGTTGCTTCTGCATTGCCTTTGCCTGCCTCCCAGCTTTCCCTTCAGGCAGACACAGCAAATTCCCTTCCGCTTTCCCCCCCGTGGCCTGCCCGCCTGCTGATAGACGGGAACCAGTTTATCCCCCATCCGTATCTCAACCAATACGCCATCCCCTCCATACCGCAGGAAGCTCTTATACACGGTGACGCCACCACACCGGCTATTGCGGCAGCTTCCATACTGGCCAAAACCACGCGGGATACGCTTATGGATTATTTTGATACTCTTTACCCCCAGTATGGTTTTGCCCGGCATAAAGGGTATGGTAACCCGGAACATCGGCAGGCCCTTGCCACACACGGCCCCTGCCCATTGCACAGGCGTACATTTGCGGGTGTGCTTCCCAAAAACAGCCAGGAACAGTTTTCTCTGCTGGGGAATTAAAAAACCGCGCTGAAGCTTCACGCAAAAAAGGAAAAAATCCCATGGACGCGCTTAAAATAGAAGGCAATATCCCCCTTAAAGGCCAGGTAGAAATAAGCGGAGCCAAAAACGCCGCTCTGCCTCTTTTATTTGCCACCTTACTGGCAGACTCTCCCCTTACACTCCACAATGTGCCTGTTTTGCAGGATATACGCACCACGCTGAAGCTTTTGTCCGTGCTTGGCCTTGAGGCAGAACTGGACGAAAACACCCACACAGTCCACACCTGCCTGCAAAAGCCGGGTTTTTCCTGCTCCGCCAATTCCCTCCAGCCAGAAGCCCCGTACGAACTTGTCAAAACTATGCGTGCGTCTGTGCTTTGTCTGGGGCCGCTTCTGGCCCGCACAGGCCATGCCCGCGTGGCTATGCCCGGCGGTTGCGCTATTGGGGCCCGCCCGGTGGATATGCATTTAAAGGGGCTGGAACGCCTTGGCGCTACATTTGAACTTTCAGAAGGGTATATTATAGGCCATTGTGAGCATCTGACAGGTGCCCACATAGCCTTTGACATCCCCACAGTCACAGGCACAGAAAACGTGCTTATGGCCGCCGTACTGGCAGATGGCGAAAGTATTATGGAAAACGCCGCGCGTGAGCCGGAAATTGTCGACCTTGCCCGTTTTCTCAACAGCCTTGGCGCCCAGATTGAAGGGGCAGGTACAAGTGTGCTGCGTATAAAAGGCGTGCCTTCCCTTACCCCCACACAAAATTTTGCTTACTCCATTATGCCGGATCGTATAGAAGCAGGCACATTTTTATTAGCAGCAGGCATTACAGGCGGGGAGCTGTTTGTTAAAAACTGCCCGTTTGCGGATATGGAAGCCCTTATTTCTAAACTGGAAGAAGCGGGTATGGTGTTTACTGTACGGGCAGATGGCGTTTCTGTGGCGCGGGGCTACCCCACACTGCGTGGGGTGGATATCAGCACACGGCCGCACCCGGGTTTCCCCACAGACATGCAGGCGCAGTCTATGGCTTTACTTTCGCTTGCTGAAGGCGCCAGTATTATTGAAGAAACAATTTTTGAAAACCGTTTTATGCATGTGCAGGAACTGGCGCGTATGGGCGCGGATATTAAAGTACACGGCAATTCCGCCACTGTGCGGGGGGTAAAAAAACTTACAGGCGCGCCTGTTATGGCGTCAGACCTTCGGGCCAGCGCCTCCCTTGTGCTGGCGGGTCTTGCGGCACAGGGCACCACCCTTGTGCAACGCATTTACCATCTGGACCGCGGCTATGAACATATGGAAAAAAAGCTGGAAACTCTCGGCGCCAGAATACAACGTGTAAAAGGTGAATAAGTATGCAAAAAAAAGCGAACTGCCGATTTTTTCTTTTTTTGTCCGTGCTTTCGCTGTTTTTTGTTTCCTGCGCGACAGGCCCGGATTCACGCGATACCGCCCGCCAACTGACAAATACAGGCACATTCACCACCCAGTTTTACGATACTTCCACGTTTGTGCTGTATGGCCTTCTTAAACAGGGCAGCTCCACAACAGCAAATACCCTGCATGTGTATCTTGAAGGTGACGGTCTGGCCTGGATTAGCCGCTCCCAGCCATCCGCAGACCCCACGCCTACCACACCCACTACCATCAACATGGCAAAAGCAGACCCATACAGCGGCCCTGTGCTTTATCTGGCGCGACCCTGTCAGTATGTCACAGGCGCAGATGCCCGCCAGTGCCAGCAAAAATACTGGACAAACGCCCGCTTTGCCCCGGAAGTAATACAAAGTATGGACGAGGCTATTACCCAGGCTAAAAAACAAACACAAGCCACCCATGTTTCTCTTGTGGGCTATTCTGGCGGTGGTGGCGTAGCGGCCCTTATTGCCGCAAAACGGGACGATGTGGTTTTTTTGGGTTCTGTTGCCGGTAATCTGGACCATGTTACCTGGACAAAACACCACAGGGTAAGCCCTCTTTCTGCTTCCCTGAACCCATTGGACGCCGCCCCACTTCTTGCCAATATCCCCCAGCTGCATCTTTCCAGCCCTTCAGACAGTATTATCCCGCCCGCCATAAGCGCCGGGTTTTGTAAAGCAACCGGCAGGCCGCAGGCATGTAAAACTGTGCCTGGCATAAACCATGACGGCCTTTGGGAAAATGTATGGCCGTGGGGAACAGCCGGGTATTAATATTTTGTTTGTGGGTAGTGTATTTATTTTGGCTCACTTTTTGCATAATGCATGACACAAACACTCTTTTTTGACAGAGCGCCAATTTTTCCTGTCACCAAAAAGCTCTGCCCAGGCACACGATACCGCACCAGAACACAACCTGCGTGCCATGCAATACCCGGAGGGAAACCCAATGGCAACAGACCTTAAAGGCCCACAAAAAACTGCTGTTCTCCTGCTTGCGCTGGGGGATAAATTCACGGCGGACGTTTTCCATCGTATGGACAGGCGCGAAATAACCGCGCTTTCCAAAGCTATTGTGGAGCTGGAACCTGTTTCCAAAGAAGTGGTAGAAGAAATTTTGCGGGAATTTCACGCTTCCCTTGTAGCTGGGCAAGATATGGTTTCCGGCGGTCAGGACGCTGTTAAACGCCTGCTTTTGAAAAATCTGGATACAGAAACAGCCAAATATATTATGGACAGCCTGAATCTGGATATCGGCCCTGTACCTTTTCGCGAGCTGGAACGGGTAAGCCCCAAACTGCTTGTGCAAATTTTACGTTCAGAACACCCGCAGACTCTGGCCCTTATCCTTGGGCACCTTAACCCGGATCAGGCGGCAAGCATGCTCACTATGCTGCCTGCCGGTGTGCGTGCAGAAGTGCTGCTGCGCCTTGCCAAGCTGGAATCTGTACCAGAAGAAATGCTGCTGGAGGTGGACAGAGTGTTACAAAGTCAGCTTATTGCCATG
>CAZJOG010000050.1:0-13148 GCA_964547565.1 uncultured Desulfovibrionaceae bacterium | reverse complement strand
ACCGGTCGTCAGCTGTACGCCAGGACTGGGTTTGTCTCAGGTAGCAGGTAAGTTCGTGGCGCAGGGGTTCCACAACGGCGGAGCCGTGGATTTCGTCGGCTTCTGCGGCAAAGTGGTCTTCAATGTAATCGTCAGCATTATCATGGTAGAGGGTGTCACCGGCGTAGAAGTCCGCGTCAGCTTCGTGGCCGTGGTTAAACCACACTTTGTCAAAACCGCGGGAATAACCAAACTTGGTCAGGCGCATGGGGGCGGTGTCGTAAATAAGGGCGGTATCAATGGGGCGGCCCCAGCAGAGGTCGGCGATTGTGGTGTCGTTCATGTTCAGGGGCACCCAGCCGGCAACGGGAAGGGTGTAACGACCGGTCATCATAGCGCGGCGGCAGGGCACGGTGGGCAGACCTTCGATATAGCAGTTTTCAAAAACAACGCCTTCGCGGGCAAAACGGTCGTAGTTGGGGGTTTTAATCCAGTCATTGCCGTAGCAGCCAAGGTAGTTGTGCTGGAGGGAGTCAAACATGAGCACAATGGCGTTTTTAAGCATGGGGTGAATCTCCGTAAAATTATGGGTTATAAAAACAAGGCATACTCTGCGAGGCAGGGTATGAAAAAGCCAAGACATGGGCGGGGTATTGCCGCCTGTGAAACCCATATAGCAAGCTTTGTGCCAAAATAATTAATACGGAAAATCAATAGATTACAAAATAGATTCAACAGATAAACAGATCGTTTATCGCTTTTTGATAAATTTTATTAACATTTTTATCACAAAAAAACGCTTCTCTGCCGCTTCAGGGGAAGTGGGCGGCCAGCAGAGATACAAAAAGCTCAAGCAGAAAGGTTTTGCAAGGGAAAAAGCTCACGCAGGCAAGACCAGCGGCGCCAAAAGTCCGGGAAGGATTTGGTAACAACAGCCGGGGTGTCCAGATGCAGGGAAAGGCCCATGGCTTCTGTAAGGGCAAGGGCCATAGCCAGGCGGTGGTCATTGTGGCAGGAAAAAGCAACCGCCTGTCCTACAAGAGGGGGCTTACCTTCTGCACAAAGGCGAGACCAGCCTTTGCCCTGGAGAAAAAGCCCATCTTCTGTTTCTGCGCCGTTCACACCCATGCGGGCCAGTTCGTCTAATGTGGCGGCAAGGCGGTTACTTTCTTTCAGGCGGGCGTGGGCAATACCCCGGATATGGCTTTCGCCTTCTGCGGTGGCAGCCAGCAGGGCTATCAGGGGCACAAGGTCGGGGCAGTCACGCATATCACAATCAAGCCCGTGGAGGGGGGAAGGGAAGGCGGTAACCGAATCTTCCGCTACTTCAAGCCTGCCGCCCATAGCACGGGCAAGGGAAAGAAAAGCGGTATCTGCCTGGAGGGATGCGGGGGACAAACCTGTCACACAAACAGGCGCGGGCGCTAACAGGCCGGCCGCCAGCAGGGGGGCAGCGCCCGACCAGTCCCCTTCTATACGGTATTCCGCTTTGGCTTTAAGGGCAGAAGGCCGCACACGCACCATAAGTTCCATAAATGTGGAATCTTCCGTGGAGAGCGTGTGCAGGGTTTTGGCATCCACCACTTTCCAGGGGATTTCAGCCTGCGGAGGGCTGTTTTCTGGTGAGAGGGGGCGGATTCTGGCATCAAATTTTGCCCCAAAATCATGCAAAATCTGCAGGGTCAGGCAAATATATGGCCGCGAAACCATATGGCCGGAAGAAAGCAGGGCAAGCGGGGCAGCCGCCCGCGTGGCGGCAAAAAGCAGGCCAGAAAAAAACTGGCTGGAAAGGCCGGTATCCACCTTCAACTGCCCGCCGGGCAAAGCCGGAGAAGAAGAGCGGAAAACAAACGGCAGACTGCGGGGGGCATCCAGGTATTGCAACTGCACCCCCCACTCTTCCAGCGCAAGGCATAAAGGAGCCAGAGGCCGTTTTTCCAATGCTGGCGCCGCGTGGCAATAACACGGCACCCCAAGGGCCGCCAGCACAGGGAGAAGCAACCGGCAACTGCTGCCAGACTCCCCAAAATACACATCTTCCGGTTTTTCAGACAATAATCCGGCAGGATCTGCCATATACAAATCGTCGTGGTCGTAAAAACTCATCCCCAATGACTGCAAAATTTCCCGCGTGCGCTGCACATCATCACACAACGAAAGCCCTTTAAGGCCGCTTTGCCCCTGCGCAAGCGCCGCGGCCACAAGGGCTCTGTGGGAATGGGACTTGGAAGCAGGGGCAGGAAATGCCAGTATATGTTCCATTTGCTCTCCTCCGGAGAAAAACGGGGCAAGGGTCAAAAGGCCAGAATAGGCTGAACAGGGAAAAAAATACCCGTGAAGAAATTATACCCCATTTTCCGGCAAAGGTAAAATAGCCCATGCCCCAAGCTTGATTTTATTTCGCGGGTGGGGTATACCCACGACATGGAAACATTTGAACTTTTGGAACAACGTGTCCTTGCCCTGCTGGAAGAAGTGGTGCGCTTGCGTACCGAAAATGCCCGTTTAAAAGAAGAGACTTTGCTTGCTTTAAACGCGGAAAATAAACTTCTGCAGGAATACAAAGCCCTTGAGGAAACCCACGCGAATTTGCAAAAGGAATACTCAATAGCCAGAGAAAACCAGTCCCAGGCAATGGACGAGGCCACCCTTAAGGTGGATGGTCTTATCCGCAAAATTGAAGCCCTGCTGGCTTCGGAATCTTAAAACCGCGGCCTGCCGCGTTACCCGTACCATGCACAGTTATAATCTGCAAATATTTGAGCTGGAAGTAGCCTTTAAAACAGAGGCGCAGCCTGCCCGCGTAGAAAACGCAAGTGCCTATGTGGACAAAATATACGCAGACCTGAAGCTGCACGGGGCACACCTTGGGCGTGACAGGCTTCTTTCCATATTGGCCATTGGCGTAGCGGATGATTTACTCCAGCTGAAAGAACAATACAACCTGCTGGAAGAAAAAATGGAACATCTGCTTCAAGCCGTGAACACTTCTTTAACCCCTACAGATTCGTCTTCTTCTTTTTTGTCACAATAACGCTTTATACGCGATTAGCTTTTGATTCCCTCTTTCCCTGGAATGTGCGTGTTTGCCCGAAGGCGCCGGCCTCACAAGCAAAATAAGGGAGCCGCGCGAGGCGCGGTGTGTAAGCCGTTTTACGCCTAAACGTAAAATGGAAACCTGAAACGCCTGCCAAGGCTCCCGCACTACGAGACCGCAGGTCTCGCGCTTTCCCGCCAGTACGGCATTCTGGGGTTTCTCCCGCCGGGCAAACTTTTGCCTTTGGCGGGTATTCCCATACAAAACGCTGGTTTTCCAGCCTGGGATATCCTCTTTTTCCCATGCTTCCCCATGGTGCCGTGCAAAATGGTTATGCCCCCTTTTACGTTTTGCAGGGCCGCGGACGGATTATTTTCGCCCGCACGTTGCGGTGTTGCCCAAACCACACAGCTTGGCACACAGAATGCGTACCTTCTTCTGCTAACGCATACACGCGGGGTGAGCGGAATAAGCCATTCCCCGGGGTACAAGCCCCGTGTTTATATAAGGAGCATCAACCCCATGAGTTTGTTTTTTGTCGCATTATGCGTTGTCATAGCTATTTTTGCTGGTGGCGGCCTTGGTTACTGGATGCAGATATTGGTGACAAACCGCCGCCTTGGTCAGGCCGGCGACCTTGCCCGCCGTATTATTGAAGAAGGCCGAAAAGAAGCCCAGGCCCAGAAAAAAGAATTGCTTGTCCAGGCCCATGACGAAATTTTTTCCCAGAGAAAAGAACTGGAAAATGAGTTTAAAGAACAGGAACGGGAAATAAAAGTCCGTGAGAAAAAACTCCAGGATATGACCGAACGCCTGGAAGAAAAAATGGAAAAAGCCACCGAGCGCGAGCTGGAAATTATCCAGCTGGAAAAAGAATGCACACGGAAAGAACGCACCCTGGACGAACAGGCAGAAGCCCTTGCCGCCCGTATGGATGAACACGAACGGCGCCTGCAGGAAGTTTCCGGCCTTACCACGGACGAAGCTAAAAAACGCCTCTTTGAAGAAATTGCGGCGCGTACCCGTCACGAAGCCGCCAATATGATCCGCCTTATAGAAACAGAAGCCCGCGAAACCGCAGACCGTAAGGCAAAAGAAATTATCGCCAGCGCCATCCAGCGCTACGCAGGCGACTATGTGAGCGAGCAGACCGTAACAGCCGTTACCCTGCCCAGCGAAGATATGAAGGGCCGCATTATAGGCCGTGAAGGCCGCAATATCCGCGCGCTGGAGGCCGCAACAGGGGTTGACCTTATTATAGACGATACCCCGGAAACCGTCATTCTTTCCGCCTACAGCCCCTTACGTCGCCAACTTGCCCGCATGGCGCTGGAACATCTTATCCAGGACGGCCGCATCCACCCCGCCCGCATCGAATATGTGGTGCAAAAATGCGAGGAAGAACTGGAAACCCAAATCCGCGAAGTGGGCGAACAAGCCACCTTTGACGCAGGCGTGCACGGCATCCACCCCGATATTGTGCGCCTTCTGGGCCAGCTTAAATACCGCACCAGCTTTACCCAAAACGTGCTCCAGCACTCCCTGGAAGTCTCCGCCCTGTGCGGCATGATGGCAGCAGAACTTGGCCTTGACATCAAACGGGCCAAACGCGCCGGCCTTTTGCACGACATAGGCAAAGCCGTTGACCATGAAGTGGAAGGCTCCCACGCCCTTATTGGCGCGGATATTGCCAAAAAATACGGGGAAGGAAAGGATATTATCCACGCTATAGCTGCCCACCACGAAGACCAGCACCCGGAAACAGCCCTGGCTGTCCTTGTACAGGCCGCAGACTCCCTTTCCGGCGCACGGCCCGGCGCCCGTAAAGAACTGTTGGAAAACTACGTCAAACGGCTGGAAGACCTGGAAAATATCGCCACTGCCTTTGAAGGGGTGGCCAAAGCCTACGCTATTCAGGCCGGCCGTGAAGTGCGCGTTATGGTGAATTCCGACAATGTGGACGACGATACCACATACATGCTCTGTAAAGATATTTCTACCAAAATTGAAGAAACGCTCACCTACCCAGGCCAAATCCGCGTTACCGTGATACGCGAACGCAGAGCCGTAGGCTATGCGAAGTAAGAAAAAACGTTGGGGGAAGGGGAAAACCTTTTTGTTGTAACAAAAAGGTTTTCCCCTTCCCCCAAACCCCTATCCTCTTTCCCAAAAAAACTTTTATCTGCGTGTTATTCTGTCCGTCATGACGCATGGCGGATTTTTTCGTATTCCGCCAATATATCTTCCCCTATTTTCCGCAAGTTTTCATCATACGCCCACACCACTTCTGTGCCTTTATATTTTTCCAGAACTTCCGCCATATTGGGATTTAAACAATCAAAACCCCATTTTTGGCTCATGTAAGCAAAGTCGTGCTGTAACGTTATTTCTTTATAGGAAAGCACTCGTTTTTCATATACTGGAATACGAAACAAGTAGTATGTGTTTTGATTATCATTTTTTTGTTTAATAGTAAGCACAGGCAAACCTAAAAATTTATACCGCCAATAATTTACCCCAGAAGTGTAAAAGAGGGCTCGGGAAATTTTTTTCCAAAAAGATTGAGAATGTTTTTTCCAGGCAGCCGCATTACGGCTACCACGTAGCGAAATCCTGTGACAGCTTTCAATTTCGGGTAAGTAAAAGCATTTTTTGTTGTGTAGCCTGTAAGATAAATAAAAATCTATATCTTCTACCCAAAGCGGGTAATTCACATCAAATCCACCGATTTTCATAGCCGTTTCCCGGTCGGAAAAAGTGCAAATACCTGCGGCAGTGTCTACTTCAGAAGGTATATCGGCAAGCAACCGAATCATCTCATCTGAAGGCGCGCTTGTATCTCCTGTTCTTTTACCAACTGGTTCCCAAGTGACACAGCCCCGCATGGTAAATCCAGTTTCAGTGATAATACTTCCAGCAATAGAGGGATACGGTCCCATATCCGATGTGACCTTCCCTGTAATAACCCCAATTTTTTCCGGACAAATGGAATAAAACTCCAAAAATTTTTCTACAAACCCTTTTGTTTCTACAGTTGCATCTCCATCCATACGGATAATAAAATCCCCTTTTGCTGCAAAAAGGCATGTATTCAGGGCATGGACAATACCATGGTGCTTTTCAGCAAAAACTTTCATCCTTGTTATTTTACCACTTGCTTCCCATTTTCGCAGAATACTAAGACTATTATCAAGCGAGCCATCATCTGTTACAAGAAATTCATAGTTTTCATATGTGTTATTTTCCAGAAAACTGGAAAAAAGCATATCAAGCACATGTTCATTATTATAATTTGGCAGAATAAAAGAGACAAGCGGTTTGTTTTGCATATACTCTCCATGTAGATAACAGACAATTTTGTTAATGGGCAAAATGTTTTCTTTTGAGCAAAATACCCGGCAATCCTCTGGCTGTCAAGGAATCCCCCTCTTTTGCTTGCCTTTTTATCTTGCTTTTTGTATACTGCAACAAAACAAAATGCCCCATGTAATGCTGTGCATTTTGTGAATACATAAATCGCCTATCTCTCTTTTCATTTTACTACCAGGACACGTATGCCCTCACCAGATTTTGCCAAACAAAACGGCCTTGTGCCTGCCATTGCCCAGGATGTGGATACACGGGAAGTTCTTATGCTTGCCTACATGGATAAAGAAGCATGGGACGCCACCCTTGCCACGGGCGAAGCCCATTATTTTTCCCGCAGCCGCGGCAAACTATGGCATAAGGGAGAATCCTCCGGCCATGTACAAAAAGTACACGCCATACGCCTGGATTGCGACAGCGACACGGTTCTGCTACTGGTCAAACAAATAGGCAACGCCGCCTGCCATGAGGGCTATACCTCTTGCTTTTTTACAGAACTTGGCAAAGATGCCCCTGTGTGCGAGCGTGTGTTTAACCCGGACGATGTGTACAAAAAAGCCTGACGCGCCCTCTTGCCGCCAAAAGCTCTGCAAAAATAACCGGAGCTGCCTTTTGTGCGCTTTTTTCCCCATCACGGCACAACCTCAACACCTCAATGGACACCACCATGCTTGAAAATCCCCTTAAAATTGGCCTGCCTAAAGGCTCACTGGAAGAAGCCACCATTTCCCTTTTTGCCCGTGCAGGCTGGAAAATAACCAAGCATCCCCGTAATTATTTCCCGGAAATTAATGACCCGGAAATAGCCGCCAGCCTCTGCCGCGTGCAGGAAATCCCCCTTTATGTGCAGGACGGCATTTTGGATGTGGGCCTTACAGGCAAGGACTGGGTGGTGGAAACACAGGCCACTGTACACACGGTGTCTGACCTTATGTACTCCAAGGCCACAGCCCGGCCTGCCCGCTGGGTGCTGGCAGTAGCCAATGACTCCCCCTACAAAAAACCGGAAGACCTTGCCGGCAAACGTATTGCCACAGAACTGGAAGGCGTGACAGAACGTTACTTTGCCAGCCGCAACATACCTGTGCATATTTTTTACTCCTGGGGCGCCACAGAAGCCAAAGTGGTGGAAGGTCTGGCAGACGCCATTGTGGAAATAACGGAGACAGAAACAACCATCCGCGCCCACAATCTGCGTGTTATTGACAATGTCCTCAGCAGCAACACCGTTCTTATCGTCAACCCCAAAGCATGGGAAGATCCAGCCAAGCGCAAAAAAATTGAACAGATTGATCTTTTGCTGCGTGGCGCCCTGGACGCAGAATCTCTGGTTGCCCTGAAAATGAACGCCCCCACCGCCAGATTGAACGAAATTCTGGATCTTTTGCCCGCCCTTAATTCCCCCACCATTTCTCCCCTGCGTGATAATGCCTGGCTTTCTTTGGAAACCGTTGTCCATACAGACCTTGTGCGTGACCTTATCCCCCAGCTGCGCGCCTATGGAGCAGAAGGAATTATTGAGTACGCCCTGAATAAAGTGGTGTAAGGTACTTGCAGGGGACGGAAAACCCGTACAAATTTTTTTTAACACAAACCCACCCTGCCCCCCTTTTTAAAAGCGTATGTTCAAAAATTGGAACACCAAACCTGTTTCTCCTTTCGTGATGATATATAAAAGATATATTAAAATAGTATGTTGCGTGTAAGTTTTAATATAGGCAACTTTGGCACACTCTTTGCTATAGACAGTGTACCTTCCTTCAAGAAATGTTGATCCAAATAAAAAACCGCTGGCTCCCTCACCAGCGGTTTTTATTTTTGTTTTATGCCCTGGGGAATTCCCCCATAGTTCACAAATGGGGAAAGGCTTTAAAACACAGCTTCCTCGCACTCCACCTTGGCTATGTCACGCTTAAAGGTAAACATGGCGGTAAGGTAACACAGGGCAGCCAGAACAGGCACAAGCATCATAATAAGGAATGCGGTTTGCAGAGAAAACGCATCGGAAAGTAAGCCGGCAACCAGCGGGCCAAAACCAAGGCCAAGCACATTCTGGCAGGCAACCAGCACACCGGCAGCAGAAGCACGGTTCTTTAAGGGGACAAGGTCCATAATCATGGTAGGCCCACCCACTGTCGCCAAAGCCGATGTACCACCAGACACAAGGAACAGCGTAATTTGCTGCCATGAACCGGGCGCACACAAAACAAAGCCCGCCACGTGCCCAAGAGCAAAAATACTTACACCAATAAACATGGCTATGGCAGTGCCATTAATAAAATGACGGCGGAACGTGTCAATAATAGGCCCGGCCACAAAAAAACCAAGCATGGAAGGGAAAAACATAAGAGCGGCAATATTAGCGGCGGCCTGCGGTGTCATATCCGCATACCGTATAAAATACATAGGCAGCCAGCCACCTGTTGAACCGGCAAAACACAAAAGCGCGGTTGCCCCCCCAAATACACAAAGCAGAGAAGGCACTTTCATAAAACCCGCAAGCGTCACCAGGTAGGGTTCAGTTTTGGGCTTGGCCGTCGTGGCAGACCCTGAAGATTCTGGGGAGGAAACATTTGCAGAAGGCGCAGGCAACGCAGCCCGGGAGCGCAAATGTGGTTGTGTTTTAAAATCTCTGATAAGCAATGCAGTAAGCGCAAGAATAATACCGGGTATAGCCACCACACCAAGCGCATGGCGCCAGCCGTAATGCGCCGCCAGATACGCACCCACGGCAAGACCAATAGGAGAACCCAGACCAATGCCCAGTTGTATCATGGCAAGCACTGTGCTGCGGAATTTTTTGGGAAACTGCGCGGATAAAAGCGCCTGGGCGGCCGGGTTATAGCCTGCTTCCCCCGCGCCAACAAAAAAACGCCCGACTATAAGGTGAGAAAATGAGCCGGCAAATGCACACAGGCCAGTAGCGATACTCCACACCCCACACATCAGGGCCATGGTCTTTTTTCTGCTCCAGCGGTCCACCAGATACGCGGTGGGGATAACAAAAATAGCGATGGAAAAATTGACAATAGAAACCAGAAAACCCAGCTGGGTATCAGAAAGATTAAAGTCCGTTTTCAAATACGGTAATAATGAGGTAAGAACATACCTGTCCAAACCGTCCAAAATTGCCAGCATCATAACAATGGTGATACTGAAAAATGCTGCTTTTTTGCCAATAGGCCAGCCGTCCTCTTTACACTCTGGGTCTAAAACACTTATACGCTGCTCTGTGTTTGATTCCATAACAAAACCTTCCAAGTGGAATTGTAACAGTTGTGGAAGTAGTGAATAATTTCACTTGCCAATAAACACAAAAAAACAATTTCCAAATCAATAAAAGTGTAGATCTACCTTAAAGAGCTGCAAAAAGCGGCTGTACATTGCATACTCATTGCATGTATTATACACTATGCAAGTTCCATACAACTTACTTACATGGCGAAATATAAAAGAAAATACATTTTTTGTTTTTTTACCCGCAATGTGCATGCCTTGTTTTGCGACATACCCATTAACACCCTGTCCTGTTTTCAGGCAGGGTGTTTTTTCTCCCTCAAAACATATACCAGTATTCACGCAATATTTTCCCCCTGCCAAAGCCCTGTTGCAAAATAAGGCACACAAGCCAATACCCTGATAAAGCATACTTTTATTTTTCTTTATTTTTTTACTTGACAGAGACTTCTTCCGATTCTATATTTCGTCACATGACGAAATACGAGGTGCTTATATGTTTGATTTTCTCACGCTCTGTCGTGCGCTTTCCGATGAAAACCGCGTGCGTATGCTTATGGTGCTGCGCGGCCGTCGGCTTTGTGTGTGCCAGCTCACCGCTTTTTTAGATTTAGCCCCTTCCACCACCTCCAAGCATCTTTCTATTTTGCGGCAGGCCCGCCTTATTGAAGGCCGCAAGGATGGCCGCTGGGTATACTACACGCTGGCAGAAAGCCCCAGAACCCCCACAACAGTTAAAGGCGCACTCCGCTGGCTGGAAGAAAGTTTGGCGCAAGACCCGTTTATTGCGGAAGATGCCGCCCGTATAGAAGCCGTGCTGGAAGCAGAACGCGCCTGCGGTCTTGACCCCACTGCACGCGAAAATGCCCATTTCCACTCACCGGAACTCCATATCCATGACCCTGAACTCACCGACCTCACAGAAGAGGAAGGAGCCTGACCATGATTAAGCGTTATCATGTGCGTAATTTATCCTGCAGCGGCTGCGCCGCGCAAATAGAAGAAGCCCTGGCAGCCTTGCCGGGCGTCCAGTTTGCTTCTATCAACCTGGCGGAAAAGCACCTGCGTATGGAAGGCGAAACAGCCGCCATAAGCGACCTTGCCGCCTTTAACCGCATAGCCGGTCGTTTTGAGCCAGACGTTACCTTTAGCCCCATAGAAGCAAACAGCGCAGCAGAACCTGAAAAAAAACCGCTTTTGAGTGAAGCCGCCCAGCTTTCCATTTCTGCCCTGCTTTTTGCCCTTGGGCTTATTTTTGAGGATTTTTTTGTTGCGCTTCTTGGAAACTTGCCTTACCAACTGCTGTTTTTTGGCATTCCCTATATCCTGTGCGGAACACCAGTTTTGCTTAAAGGGATAAAATGCTTCCTGAATAAAGACTTTTTTAACGAGTTCACCCTGATGGGTGTTGCCACCATTGCCGCCATTTTCCTTGGCGAACTCCCCGAAGCCGTGGGGGTTATGCTTTTTTATCGAATAGGGGAAGCCGTACAGGAGCGCGCCGCCGGCCGTTCCCGTCGCTCCATCACCGCCCTTTTAGCCGCCCGCCCCTCCATTGCCCACGTTTTGGATGGTCTTGCGGTGAATGATACAGACCCTGCCCTTGTTTCCATAGGCAGCCGTATACTTGTTAAACCCGGCGAAAAAATCCCGCTGGATGGCACAATTGTCAGTGGCTCTTCGCAAATTGACACCTCGCCCCTGACTGGCGAACCCGTGCCTGTTATAGCCACCCCGGGTAGTAAGGTTTTTTCCGGGACACTGAACATAGCCGGGGCTATTACCATACAGACAACCGCCCTTTTTGAAGATTCTTCTGTTTCCCGCATTCTGGAACTTGTGGAGCGCGCCGCTGCGGCCAAAGCCCCCACAGAACGCTTTATTACCCGCTTTGCCCGTGTGTACACCCCTATAGTGGTTGCGCTGGCCGTTCTTATCGCTATCCTGCCGCCTTTGTTTGGTATGGGTTCCTTCCAGGAATGGATTTACCGCGCCCTTGTGCTTTTGGTTATCTCCTGCCCCTGCGCCCTTGTTATCTCTATCCCACTTGGGTATTTTGGCGGTATTGGCGCAGCCTCCCGCCGCGGGATACTTATTAAGGGCGGGCAGGTTTTGGACGCCCTGCGTTCCATCAACACAGTCGCTATGGACAAAACCGGCACTCTGACGCACGGTGTGTTTGAGGTAACCCAAATTCTTCCCATACCCGGCGTATCGGAAAATGAACTTCTCCAAACAGCCGCCCTTGCAGAAAATCACTCCACCCACCCTATCGCGCGTTCTATCCTGAAAGCCTGCCCTGACCCCCAAATACCCCCTTCCCTCACCGTGGAAGAAATTTCCGGCAAAGGTCTGCTTGCCCAGTTTTCTGAAAATGGCACAATAACACGCATTCTTGCAGGTAATGCGGCGCTTCTGGCAGACTTTCAGATTCCCTGCCCCAGTATCCCTGCAGCCGGCAGTGTGGTGTACCTTGCCCGCAATTCTTCGTATCTGGGTGCTATTATTGTTTCCGACCGTATCCGGCCAGAAGCAGAGCAGGTGCTGGAAAAAATCCGCGCGCAGGGTGTTGCCCGTATAGCTATGCTTACAGGTGACCGCCCGGAAGCTGCGCAAATTATTGCCTCCCAACTAGGGATAGATACCTGCCAGGCCGGCCTGCTGCCGGAAGATAAAGCCACAGCCCTGCTGGAACTTGGCCCCGCAGAAAACACCCTTTTTGTTGGTGACGGTATTAACGACGCCCCTGTTCTTGCCACAGCCGGTGTGGGGGTTGCTATGGGCGGCCTTGGTTCTGAGGCTGCCATAGAAGTGGCGGACGCGGTTATTTTGGAAGACTCCCTCGCCCGTTTGCCGGAGCTTCTCCGTATTGCTGCCAAAACACGCACTATTGTCTGGCAAAATATTGTTCTGGCACTCGCTGTCAAATCCCTCTTTATGTGCCTGGGCGTTGTTGGGCTTTCCGGTTTGTGGGAAGCGGTGTTTGCAGACGTGGGGGTGGCCCTGATTGCGGTGCTGAATGCCACACGGACAGCCAGGTAAAACAACAGTTTTAACACCCGTGAAAAGTTATCCAGAAATACCCATCTTGACAGGTTTTAGGAAGAACTCTATTTTACAGGCACGAGGTTAAAGGCAGAAGGGCAAGGTGCTGGTTACACCCTGCCCCCGCGCGATGCCCCTCCTCCTCAAAACAGCTAAGGCTTTAAGAAAGAGAACCCCGGTAGTGTTACGCCACTACCGGGTCAACCACTACCTGTTTTCTAGTGGCTGCTGCTTTTCAGCAGCAAACACAAGAAGATAATGATAGCCACAATAGCGGCACGTATGGCATGCTGTTGCATGTATCACCCTCCTTGTTTTTTCACGGGGCAAGACTCGCGCTGTCTTGTTCTAGAGCATTTCCGTTAATAAACGCGAAATGCTCTGGCGGTAGCGAGAGCTACCGCCCGCTGCGAGGAGTAGGCGAAATTTACTTTCGCCGTCACGACGATGCAGGCGTGCCTTTAGAAAATTATCGCAACTTGTT
>CAZJOG010000049.1:0-13290 GCA_964547565.1 uncultured Desulfovibrionaceae bacterium | reverse complement strand
CAAACCCCTTGGTTGATGAGTGATAACACTCTCCCAAGGGGTTTGGCCGTTTAAGCGGCATGGGCTGCTATAGGGATATAACCTATCATCTATTTTGCCGCTTCGTACTGGCGGGCTGTGCTACGGATATCTTCCGCAAATTGCAAAATGTCTTCAACGCTTTTTATTTCCTGCTTTTTCAGTTCTTTGTTTTCGCCCACAAGTTCTATGGAAAGCTTTTGCGGATTATTAAAATAGAGTTTAATAAGTGGCTTACGCACGTTGTTGTCGAGCAGAATATTACAAAGGCTTATGGCATCACGCAGGGCAATACGCTCTGGCGCTATTGTACCCATAAGAATAGATTTAACCAGATAATACGCCTGCCATTCTTCTTCTGTTGTGACAATTGCGGCTTCTTCTGTTTCTTTATGGGCAGGCGGGGGAGCATCGTCCTTTTTTGTGGATGCTGCCAATGCGCTTTTTAATCTTGCGTCAATTTGTTCTGCCACAAATTCATTAAAGGCCCGTTTTACATAACCGGTAAAAAGTTCTTTAATACGAGCGGTTGCGCGGCCATCGTATGTTTCTTTGATAAAACAGTCCACAATATTCTCGCTTGGTGTTTCCAGCTGTTTTTCCAGGATAAGCTTAATCTGGCGGTTAAACTTTAATTCGTTAACCGTATCCAGTGTTGTTTTGAGGTCAAATTTTCCTTTACACAGTTTGCGCAGTTCCGGGATAAGAGTTAAATCCATATCCTCCAGATTAAACTCCATAAAGGGGCGGGTATCCATTTTTTTGCCGTCCGCTCCGGAAGAGAAAAAAAGATACCGTATGCCGTCTGTCAGAATGCCAATACTGGAGTCTAAGGTGACAAAGTACCGATGCAGCTGGTCGCATTTTTCTCCATTTAAATCAGAGCCACAGCATTTACATTCAATAATGATAATGGGGCTGCCATCCTGCATGATGGCATAATCCACTTTTTCGCCTTTTCTGCCGGCTATATCCGCAACAAATTCCGGCACTACTTCGTGAGGGTTAAAAACGTCATAGCCAAGCACTTGGATAAATGGCATAACCAGAGCATTTTTTGTGGCCTCTTCTGTCCCCAGGCTGCCTTTTACCTTTTGAGCCCTTTCTGCAAGGTTTTTAATGCCGTCCGCAAAATCCATAAAAGCCTCCTCTCTATAGGATGAGGCATATTTGCATGTTTTTTTTGCCGTGTAAACGACACTGTCGCTCTAGGTTTAGATGTTCCTTTTTTTCTTTTTGAGGGTACACAAAAAAGGCTACCAGAAATTCTGGTAGCCTTTTTTTTAAACTTTTTTATTCCGTGAGGGAGACGGCGCAGGTGATTGCGTAGCAAGCGCCAAGCCGTCGCCCTCACGCAATAAGGGGGTTTGGGGGAAATTATTTCCCCCAACATTCTTTTTAGCTGTTTTTTAAACCTTCCATAAAGTCTTTAAGCTGTGCCAGCAGTTTTTTGGCAACATCTGGGTGTTTGTCGATGACGTTTTTCAGCTGGAAGGGGTCTGCCTTGCGGTCGTAGAGTTCGTCAGATTCCGGCACATCGGCTGTGGAAGTGGGGGTGCATGTCCACTGGGCTTCCCCGTCTGTTGTGGCGTTTTTACGCTGGCGTGTTACTTCTTCACTTTCGTTGCCCGTGTACTTTGAGGCATCAAACAGGCCAAGCTTGGTATTTTCGCCAATAAGGTGGGTGTTATCAATAGAGTCTGCATAAAAGCCCGCCATTTCCACGGGGTCTATATTACGTTCTTTATTCCAGTGTATGTAGGACCAATCGTCGTTAAACAGGGCCCAGGAATAGGGGTAGTAGCCGGCAATGGCGAAGTCGCGCACTTTGTCGGTTTGTCCAAAAACCAGGGGCAGGAGTGATTTACCCTGCATGTCGGGGTGTACGCCAATGCCCAGCCAGTCACACACTGTGGGGGCTACGTCTACACTTTGGATGTAAGTTTTAATCCGCTGGCCGGGTTTTGCGCCGGGTACACGCAGGATATAGGGAACGTGCACCAGTTCTTCGTAAGGCCAGGGGCGGCATTTACGGAAAATGCCGTGTCCGTGTTCGCCATTGCCCATGGGTTCGCCGTGGTCAGAAACCATCCATAAAAGGGTGTTTTCTTCCAGGCCAAGGCGGCGCATGGCGTCCATAAGCTTACCCAGGTAGGTATCACAAAGGGTGACAATTTCTGCGTACAGCATACGGGTGTGGTGCATTTGCTCTTCTGTGTACAGCAAATTTACTTCATTGGGGAAAGGCAGAAATTCATCCTTGCCTTTGTAGTTGGGGTCATAGGGGCATTTCATATCAGGGTCGTACACGGAAGGGGCATCCCAGGGTTCGTGCGGGTCAAAGCTGTCTATCCAAAGGAAAAACTGCTTGTTGCGGTCAACCTGTTCCAGATATTCGATAGCTTTGTTAATGGTGGTGGCTACATACCGGTTTTCGCCCTTTGCGCCAACCTGCTCGCGCATTCTCAGGTACGAAGAAACTTCCTTCAAGGCCACGTCTGCGTATTGTTCCCCATGCAGTTTATGGGTTTTCTCTATCACTTTTTCATCAAAGTAATCTAACACCTTGTGGTGGAGCAGAGGATCTTTTTCATAATAAAAGTCGTCTGTTTCATGGCCGTGGGTGAACCATACCTTGTCGAAACCGCGTGTATAGCCAAACTTGGGCAGACGGTGCGGGCCGGAGTCAAAAATAAAGGCAGAGTCAATGGGGCGGCCCCAGCAAAGGTCGGCAATGGTGGTGTCCTGCATGGTAAGCGGCACCCAGCCGGCTATGGGCAGGGTGTAACGGCCTGTGTGCATGCCACGGCGGCAGGGAATGGTGGGCAGGCCTTCTGTATAGGCGTTTTCAAACAATACGCCTTCGCGGGCAAGGCGATCCATGTTGGGGGTTTTAATCCATGTGTTGCCATAGCAACCAAGGTAGTTAAACTGGAGGCTGTCAAACATCAGCACAAGCGCATTCTTAATCATATCTGTTCTCCTTAAATCTATGTAACAAATTTTTTTGCGATGCTGATACCTCTTTAGCAAAGAGTGTGCCAATAAAATATTGTATCTATCCAGTTGATTTATAAAGATAGTGAGTTCCCCCTTGCTTTTCTAAAGAGGGAACTCACTATCTGATACCAAAAAAACGCTATATTTGGTGAGTATGTTTTAAACTGCTATATATGGTGGATGAGGGGCGCGGAATTGCTCTCTTTATGGACAAAATCTTCTATCCCTTCCAGCACGTCTTCCACTTCTATGGCGTGGACAGAATCCGTTGTTTTTCCAAAAATCTCAAAATTCTTTATACCCAAAGGTTTAAAGCAGGTGCTTTGGGCCTGGGTGATAAGCGAACACACAGGGCAGTTTACCACATGGGCCAAATGCGCGGGGCCGGTGGAACTTGCCACAAGCAAATTGCAGGTAGCCAAAAAAGCCGCACTTTCATGCAGAGTTGTGCCTGTGACAAAAAAAAGCCGTCCGCTTTGTATGCCTTTAAACACAGGCAAAAGTTCCATTTCATCTCTGCCGGCCATTATAGCAATTTCCATATCCGCAAATTGTTCCAGCAAAAGCTCCGCAAGGCGGGCAAAATTTTGCTCCGGCCAGCGGCTTTCATTTTTATGCACATTGCCGATAAAAAAACAGAGGCGGTGCATGGCTGTTTTGGGGAAACGCTGTTGCATACGGGTAACAGCGTCTGGCTGTAAAGGCAGTATGTAGGGTTTTGTGTTTGGGGATATAAGCGGCACCCCAAGCAAAGCCAGTTTTTTGCGGGTTTGTAGTTCAAGGTGGTATTCTGGCGGGGTAGCCTCCGGCAGCACCAGAGTATGCACCAGACGGGTGATAGACGTTGCGCGGCCACAGGCAATGCGGTTTTTTATGCCCAGCACGGGCAACATAAGCTCCGCTGTTTTAGAGCCTGCGGAAAAATTGATGGCTATATCGTAGTGTTCCCTGCGTAGCCTAAGCAGTAAGGGCGGGATGGAAGGGATATCTTTTTTGTCAAATACCCAAATGCGCCTGAGCCTTTTTTCTTCTTCCATCACTTCGCGGTTGTAAGCAGAAGCCAGTAAGTCAAATGAGGCTGTGGGGAAGGTTTCCATAAGGCTGTGCAGGCAAGGGGCTAAAATAAGCAAATTCCCTATACGTTTATCATTCCGGATAAGAAGAATTTTTTTGCTTGCAAGATTGGGCAGTGGTTTGGGCATGGTGGGGTACCGTGGGAGAGAAAGGTGAGAGAGGGAAAAAGGCGGAAATAAATTTTCTTTTAATCAAATATGTTGGCGAATTATTTACTATACAGGACTTTTTTAGGTAAGCGGCATTTGTATTTCTACACCTTCTCGCAATCGTTCTGCCAGACGGGTGTAGCGCTTGCGGATTTTATTATTGGCAACCGCCATGGCAAGCGCTTTGTATTCCCCCACCAGTACCACCATTTTTTTACCGCGCGTTATCGCTGTGTACACTAAATTACGCTGCAACAGCATATAATGCTGGGTGAGCAAAGGGATAACAACAACAGGGTATTCCCCCCCCTGGGATTTGTGAACAGAAATGGCATACGCCAGCACAAGTTCATCCAGCTCTTCATACAGATACGGGATAACGCGGTCGTCCATCCGTATGGAAAGTGTGCGCTCCTCTGTATCCAAAAATGTTATTGTGCCAATATCGCCATTATAAATATCTTTGTCGTAATTATTTTTTATCTGCATCACTTTATCGTGCAGGCGAAACTGTGTATCCCCGCGTTGCAGATAGGGTGCTTTAGGATTAAGCGCCTGCTGGAGGCGGTTATTGAGTGTTTTTACACCGGCTGTACCCTTAAGCATAGGGGAAAGTACCTGTATATCCTCTTTGGGATGGAAACGGAACTTTTGCGGTATACGGTTTTGTACAAGGTCAATAACAGTATCTGCACACGCATCCGGGCTTTCTGTTTTAAAAAAGAAAAAGTCTGTATCCAGGCCTTTGCGTATAAAAGGCATTTCCCCTTTATTAATTAAGTGCGCGTTGCATACAATATCACTTGTTGCAGCCTGACGGAATACTTCCATAAGGCGCACAACAGGCACCACACCAGACTGTATCACATCCAAAAGAACGTTGCCCGGCCCTACAGATGGCAGCTGGTTAACATCCCCCACCAGAATAAAAGTTGCCCCAAGAGGTGCGGCTTTTACCAGATGGTACATCAGCATGGTGTCCATCATGGAGGCTTCGTCTATCACCAGCAAACTACAGGCCAGAGGGTTATTTTCATTTTTTTTAAACCCGTCTTCCCCTGGGCTGTATTCTAAAAGGCGGTGGATAGTCTTGGCTTCCCTGCCGCTTGTTTCTGCCATACGTTTTGCCGCGCGGCCTGTTGGCGCTGCCAGCAAAATTTTGGCTTTTGCAGAATCAAATACTTGTATGATAGTGTTAATAATGGTTGTTTTGCCTGTTCCCGGGCCACCGGTTAATACCATAACTTTGGATTTGGTGGCCATTTGCACAGCTTCTTCCTGTTCTGGTGCAAGTGTGATATTTTGGCGGCGTATCACCTGTTGCACAATTTCTGGGGCATTTTCAAAGCGTACAGATTTGGGTGAATGTAAAAGGCGTTTAATATAAAAGGCAATGCGGGATTCATAATGGTGGCTTTTGGCAAGGTATACCCCTTCATGGTTGCCAAAGTCTTCTACAATAATACGTTCATCCTGCCAGAGCGCCCTGAGCGCATTGTCCGCCATATCCGGGTCAATTTCCAGTTGCTCTGCCGCTACTTCCACAAGCTTTTCTTTGGGAAAATACACATGCCCGTCATCGCTTTGCTTCATCAGCACATACAAAACACCCGCTTCTGCACGTAAAGGATGGTCTTTTGTAAAGCCCATACGCAAAGCCAGATTATCCGCTGTGGTAAAGCCTATACCGTGTATGTCCATAGCCAGACGGTACGGGTTTTCCTGCACAACAGCCATGGCCAGCTGGCCGTAATATTTATAAATTCTTGCCGCGTAGGAAGGGCCCAAGCCATGCGGCTGTAAAAAAATCATTAAATCGCGCACGCCTTTTTGTTCTGCCCAGGCATCTTTTATGCCTTCCAGCAGTCTTTTGGGAAATTTGGGGATTTCCAAAAGGCGCTCCGGTTCATTATCCAGCACATCCAGGGTTTCTACCCCAAAGCGGGAAACAATACGTTCCGCCCATTTGGGCCCAATACCCTTAATACAGCCGGAAGCCAGAAAAAGGCGTATACCTTCACGGCTTGTGGGCAGCGCTTCTTCTGCGCTTTGCATATTCAGCTGACGCCCATACTGCGGGTGGGTTGTCCATGTTCCATGCACCAGAAGCGATGAACCTGCACGCGGGCTGGGCATGGTGCCCACAATAGTGTGCAGGTCTTCTGTGTCTTCATCCCGCAGACGAAAAATAGTATAGCCGTTCTCGTCATTATGGAAAACAATACGCTCCAGCGCACCTTTCAGTGTGATAAGCCCATTGTCTGTTTTTGTCCCGGAGGGGAGAGTATCCTCCGAAAAAAGCATGTTCCGTCCCGTTGGTCCCATCAGGCTTTCCCCAGTGTGCTGTTGGGAAAAGACTTCAGTCCCAGAGAAACTGTGCCGGCCCCCGTTAAACCTGCGCCATGCGGCGCCTGCGTTAATCCAAAACCGGCTGTTGGCTGTACAGGCGCATTTTCCTGCCGCATACGGCGCTGCAAAAGCACCATGTCTGCCATAACAAGTGCCGCCATGGCCTGCAAGACCGGCACCACCCGCGGGATAGCGCAAATATCATGCCTGCCTTCAATATGCAAACTTACCGCTTTGCCAGATTTATCCATTGTTTGCTGCTGCTTATGTATGGAGGCAATGGGTTTTATCGCCACATCCACCAGTATAGGCGCCCCTGTGCTTATGCCGCCCAGTATACCACCGGCATGGTTAGAGGCAAAAGAATGGCCCAATTTTTCCGCCAGTTTTCCGTCAGGAAGCAAGGCGTCATTATGCTCACTGCCACGCATACGCGCAGCCAAAAACCCACTGCCCAGTGCTACACCTTTGACAGCGCCTACACTAAAAAACGCATGGGCCAGCATAGCGTCCAGTTTGTCAAAAACAGGTTCACCAAGGCCCGGCGGGGCATCCAGAATTTCCACCCGCACCAGCCCACCCAGGCTGTCCCCTTCTGCCCGCGCTTTTGCTATGGCTTCCTCCCAATGGGCAACCACAGCGCCATGGGGCGCAAAATACGGGCGGGTATGGGCTTCTTCCACCGCCTGCTCCATAATGGGCGGGATTTCATGCGTGGGATACGCAGGTATGCCGCCAATCTCCATGGTATAGGCCCGCACTTTTATCCCTACGGTGTCCAAAAAAGCTTGGGCTATAGCCCCGGCGGCCACACGGGAGGCTGTTTCTCTGGCAGAGGCACGGCCGCCTCCGCGGTGATCCCGGAAGCCGTACTTGGCATCATAGGCCACATCCGCATGGCCAGGCCGCCATACATGGGCCAGCCTGTCGTAATCCGCCGGGCGTGCATCCTCATTGGGGATAAAAAAGGCTATGGGTGTACCTGTTGTTCTGTTTTCAAATATACCGGAAAGAAGCTGTACCCTGTCTTTTTCCTGACGGGCAGAGGCTGCCACACAATCCTGGCTGGGACGGCGGGCATCCAACGCTTTTTGCACACGTTCTACAGAAAGCGCAATGCCAGATGGGCAGCCGTCCACAACGCCGCCAATGCCTGCACCGTGAGACTCCCCATAGGTTGTCAATGTAAAAATTTTCCCTAAAATACTGCCCATGCGCCCAGAGTACAGCAGAACAGTCTGGCTGTAAAGAATTTGAGGCCAGGGAAATGCAGGGAAATGCGTTCCCTGAGCTTGTTGACAAAGTCAACACGCGATCGGAAGAGCGAATAGACGTCGCTTTGCGGCGTCGTAAGTGAGCGAATTCCGTGCCTTTCCGCCCAGCAAGCGCAGCGCGGTGGTGGGCGGCACAAACCCCGGAGGGGTTTGTTATTAGTCTGAGGAAATGCTTTCCCTTTGCTTTCCGCCGGAGTTTTGTTAAAAAAACAGCGGACGCAGAAAAAAATGGGAGCGGCTGTGGTTAAACCTCTTGTTTTAGTGGGCCTTCGGGCATCTGGGAAAAGTACACTGGGCCTTGCGCTTGCGCGGCGTACAGGTCTTGCTTTTGTGGATATGGATGTTTTTTTTACCCCCAGTGTGGAAGGTTTTGTGCAAAAATACGGCTGGCCTGCCTTCCGGGAAGAAGAGTCACGCCTTATGGCCCAGCATATACAGGGCCCGTGTGTGGTGGCAACAGGCGGAGGGGTAGTGTTAAAGCCGGAAAACAGAGAGTTTTTGCAAAAAAACTGCCATGTTGTCTATGTGCATGTTTTGCCGGAAATTTTAGTGAAAAGGTTGGCGCAGGAGGCTCAGGCAGGCAATCGCCCCCCTTTGCCCTCAGCAAAAAAAGACGCTTTGGCTGAATGCACCCGGCAGTATAAGGAAAGGGATACACTGTACCGCTCCATAGCCTGCTTTATCTTGGACAATACTGGAAAAAATGAAACCGACGCTTTGGAAATTCTGGCAGAATGGGCAGAAAGTCTTTTGCCGCAGGTCACGCAAAAAAACCTTACCCAGACCATAACAGATACAAAAAATACGTGGCTGGCTGATCCATATTCTGCACCTGCGCCTTTTCCCCAATCTCTCACTCCCTGTTTGGCAGAAGGGGAGAGAGAAGGGGGTGGCTTTTCCCCTTTCTCTTCCACATTATTGTTTACGGGGGAGGCCACATCTGCTTTAGATGCAGCTTTTTATCTGGCAGGGCGCGGGGAATTGGCGGAGTGGTCTGGCTGTTTAGTGGCAAGCCAGCGTGCGGGGCGTGGGCAAATGCGGCGGGACTGGGCCTCGCCTGTTGGGAATATGTATTGCGCTTTGCGTTTACCATGCGAGGGTGTGTTTGCTACAGAGTATGCAGCGCCTGCCTTTGGGGCTTTAATGGCCTGTGCTTTCCGGCGAATGGGGGTAGCTGTTAAGGTAAAGTGGCCCAATGATATTCTGGTGGATATTGGGGGCATTTTACACAAAGCCGGTGGGATATTGCTGGAGGAAAAAGGCGGTATTTTGCTGGTAGGTTTTGGGTTAAATCTTATCTGGGCCCCGCCTGTTTCTGCTTTAAGGGAAGATTACGCTTTCCCTGCCGGGACATTTACAACCATGCTGGGCGCAAAACAAGCCCAATTGGGAGCTTTGCCCCCAACGCCTGCCGGATGGGGGAAATTACTTGTGCGAACGCTGTTTTTTTTGTATCATACCCAGAGCAAGGAGGAAGAAAGGTGGTGGGCCGGACTTTTGGCGCCGTATCTGCTTTCTCCTATTCCAGAGTTTTTAGCCAAATGAGGGGTTTATGGACGCTTCGGATTTAAAAATGCGCTCTATGGAAGAAGTAAAGGGGTATTTGAAGGGCAAGGCTGTTCTTGTGGCGAACCGCGGTATACCAGGCCGCCGCATATGCCGTGCCATACGGGAGCGCTTTGAAGCCACTGCCATTATGACGGCAACAGATGTGGACAAAACCTCGCCAGCTGCTTCTGCCGCGCATGAGCTTTTGCTTTTAGGCTCAGACCCCACATCCTATCTGGATATAGATCTGATAATAAGCAAGGCCAAAAAGCGTGGGGTGGTGGCTATTCACCCGGGCTGGGGGTTTGCGTCTGAGGACGATACTTTCCCCCGCAAGTGTGAAGAAGCCGGTATTACCTTCATAGGTTCCACGGCAGAAGCCATGAAACTTTTGGGCAATAAGGTGGAAGCCCGCCGTATAGCCATGGAACTTGGCATACCTGTTGTGCCTGGCTCAGAAGGTTCTGTTGATGTAAAAGAAGCCCGTAAAATCATAAAGAAAATGGGCATGCCCGCTATGCTGAAGTCTGAAGGCGGGGGGGGCGGCCGCGGCATTTTTGTGTTGCGCAGTGAGGCAGAACTGGACGATGCTTTTGTGAAGGCCTCTACCATGGCGGAAGCTTCGTTTGGTAACCCGCGCCTTTATGTAGAAAAATATTTGGAAGGTGTGCGCCACATAGAAATACAGGTGGCGGCAGACCGTTTTGGGAATGTTTTTGCGTTTGATGAACGCGATTGCTCTGTCCAGCGTAACCACCAGAAACTTATTGAAATAACCCCCTCTCCATGGCCTGGTATTACACCGGAGTTGCGGGCGCGGCTGAAAAAATATGCCTCGGACATGGTGCGCCATGTGGGCTATTATTCTCTGGCCACAGTGGAATTTCTGGTCACGCCGGATGGGGAGCCGTATCTTATTGAGGTTAACACCCGCCTTCAGGTGGAGCATGGTATTACGGAATGCCGTTATGGGGTGGACCTTGTAGAAATGCAAATTGCCATAGCCATGGGTATGCCCTTGCCGTGGACAGAAGAAAACACCCATCCTCTGCACCATGCCATGCAGGTGCGTATAAATTGTGAAGACCCGCAAAGTGGTTTTTCGCCTAATGCCGGCCTTATTTCCCGTTATGTTTCCCCCGGTGGCCCTGGTATCCGGCTGGACTCCAACCTTTGCGCGGGGTATGAATTTCCCTCCAACTACGACTCTGCGGGTTCTTTGCTTATCGCGTATGGCCGTGACTGGGAAAAGGTTATGGGCATTATGCGCCGCGCCCTCAGCGAATATACGATTGGCGGCCTGAAAACCACTATCCCGTTTTATCGCCATGTGCTAAAAAATGCCGATTTCCGCTCTGCCAACTTTGATACCAATTTTATCGCAAACACACCGGAACTTTTATATTACAGGGACATAGCGCCGGAAGGCGAACGTCTTGCCCGCCTTGTGGCGGAAATTTCTGCATTTGGCTACAACCCCCATGTGCAGCTTGGGGAATACCGTTCCGTAGATACACCGCGTTTGCCTGTGTTTGACCCGGTACTGCCTCCCATACCCACCAAGGTGTTAAAAACGCCAAGCCCGTATCCACGCGGGGACAGAAACGCGCTGCTAGATTACATCCGCGATTCCAAAAAAATTCACTTTACGGACACCACCCCGCGTGACTTCACGCAATCCAACAGTGGCAACCGTTTCCGCCTGGCAGAAGACGCGCTTATTGGCCCCTATATGGACAGTTGCCAATATTTTTCCATAGAAAATGGGGGTGGCGCGCATTACCATGTGGCGCTTATGAACAACATGACTTTCCCCTTTAAGGAAGCGGAAGAATGGAATAAATTTGCGCCCAAAACCATGAAGCAGATTTTGGTGCGTTCTACCAATGTGCTGGGCTACAGCCCGCAGCCCAAAAATCTTATGCGTATAACCAGTGATATGATTTGTGAATATTACCAGATTATCCGCAGCTTTGACTTTTTGAATGACATGCGCAACATGAAACCCATGGCGGAAGTGGTACTTTCCCGCAAGGATGTCATTTTTGAACCCGCGCTTTCTCTTTCCTGGGCAGAAGGCTTTGACGTGCCCCACTATGTGGATGTGGCGGAGCAAACCTTGCGTATGGTGGCTTCCGCCATGGGCACCAAGAGCCTGAAAGTAGCCTCGGAAAATATTATTCTGGGTCTTAAAGACATGGCCGGCGTATGCCCGCCCCGTTTTATGGACGACCTTGTGCGCGCCCTTAAAAAGCGCTGGCCTTCCCTTGTGTTGCATTATCACCGCCACTACACAGATGGTCTGTTTGTGCCCAGTGTGGGTGCTGCTGCCAAAGCAGGTGCGCATATTGTAGACGTGGGCCTTGGCGCTGCCGTGCGTTCGTATGGTCAGGGGGATGTGCTGGCCACAGCCGCCTATCTGGAAGAAGAACTGGGCCTTGATGTGCAGCTGAACAGAGACATGGTGCGCGAGGCCAACTTTGTGCTGAAGCAGATTATGCCGTTTTACGACAGATACTGCGCCACCTATTTCCAGGGCATTGACCATGACGTGGTGCGCCACGGTATGCCTGGCGGCGCGACCTCTTCCTCCCAGGAAGGGGCCATGAAGCAGGGCTATATTAAACTTTTGCCCCAGATGCTGCGTTTTCTGGCAGGGACACGGCAAATTGTGCGTTACCACGACGTAACGCCCGGTTCCCAAATTACCTGGAATACTGCCTTTTTGGCTGTCACAGGCGCATGGAAACGCGGCGGGGAAGAAGAGGTGAATTTCCTTCTTAAAGTGCTGGAAACTGTTACCTCCACACCGGAAGAAAAACTTTCTTCCCGTATGCGTAAGGCCCGCCTGAAATTGTACCAGGACTGCAACGACCAGTTCCGCAATCTTTTGCTGGGTAAATTTGGTAAAATGCCCCTTGGTTTCCCGCCAGACTGGGTATACCAAAGCGCATTTGGCAATGCCTGGAAAACCGCTCTGGCAGAACGTACAGAAGACTCCCCCCTTATGCACCTGAAAGATATGGATATAGAGGCGGAAGCGGAAGTCTTTACCAGTCTTGTTAAACATGCCCCTCAGGGTGAAGAACTCATTGACTATCTGAACCAGCCCGGGGATACTATAAAGACTGTGCAGTTTACCACCCAATACGGAGACCCTAACCGCCTGCCCCTGCATGTGTGGTTTGAAGGGTTAAAAACAGGGCAGGAACTGCAGTTTACAGACTCCGACGGCAAACCCCACCAATTTACCCTTTTGGGGATTGGGCAGGTTTCCGACCAGGGCACTGTTATTGTGCGTTACAACTATGATTCCGAGTTTATGGCAACAGAGGTAAAGGTGGCGGAAGCCAAGGGCAGCAACGCGGCTGATACCCTTATGGCAGACCCCTCTAACCCCTACCATGTGGCTGCCCCCTCTAATGGAGATTTGTGGGTTATCCATGCCCGCGCCGGGGATGTGGTGGAAGCCGGTCAGGAACTCTTTAATATTTCTATTATGAAACAGGAAAAAGCCGTGCTGGCGCCTTGCGCAGGTATAGTCAAACGGGTGGTAAAGTCCGCCGACTACCAGGAAACGCGCAAGATGGTCTCTGTGAAAGAAGGCGAACTTATTATGGAATTAGGGCCGGTTCCCTGCTTGTGCTCTAACCCTGATTGCGCAAAACCCCTGCCAAGCCTCGGTCTAGCCTTCTGCCCGTGGTGCGGGGAAAAGCTGGAAGAAACATCCGTCGTTGCTGCTTCACTTGCAGACGGGTAACAGTTTCATTTGCCCGGGCATTGGGCAATGCCCGGGTTTCGGCGGGATACCCCCGCAGAGCAGATCATCTTTTGCAAAGTTGAACTCTCCGGCTTTTCTTCCTTCCAAACTTCTTCCT
>CAZJOG010000048.1:0-13384 GCA_964547565.1 uncultured Desulfovibrionaceae bacterium | reverse complement strand
CCTTTCCAGCCTGCATGTGGGGGAAAAACTCACCCCGCCTTCTTCCTGGCGTGAGCGGGAAGAAGAAGACAATGGCAGCAAAAAGAAATCCAAAGATACCAAAGAGTCCCGCGAACCAAAAGAACCAAAAGAGCAGCGGGAGCCGCGCGAGCAACGGGATAACCGAGAACCAACGGCAAACAGGGAACCCAAAAACACCCGTGCAACCAAAGAATACCCCACTTCCCACGAAACAAAAGAAAACGCCGCAATGGGGAATGAGGCCGAAAGCCACACCCCGGAAAACGGAGATATAAAGGATTTCCCCAAATCCCGGGATGCCAAAACCCCAAATGACTCCAGAGAACCGCAGGGAAAGAGGGAACAGCAGGAGCAGCGGGAACCTAAAGAAAACCGTAAACCGCAAAAAGACAGCAGGGATACACGGGACAACCGCCCCGCACGCGAAAACCGCGAACCCAGAGAATACCGGGAAAACCGTGAACCACGGGAACAAAAAGATACCCGCGAACCCATGGACTCCCGGGAAGAAAACTTCCCCGGGGATGAACTTTCGCAAGACGCCGCCACCCTTTCTATTCCCCGTCTTCCTCTGGCAGAACTGGATCAGGAAAAACTGCACCAAACCACTCTGGATGTATTCTCCGGCCTTATTTCCCCCATTATCGGGAATTTGGCTCTGCTTACAGAAGAATCGGAACGGCCGGAAGGCGCTTCCACAATCCGTATTTCTGTACGGGATGAACGTGTGCATGTGCAAATTGACTGCGAAGATACCGGCCTGCTTATAGGCAGGGAAGGCCAGCATTTATCTGCCGTGCAATACCTTGCTTCCCGTATGATCAGCCGCCTTATGTCTGCCCAGATACGTCTGCAGGTGGACGCAGGGGATTACCATTCCCGTCAGGATAACCGCCTTGTTGATTTAGCCAATGCTCTGGCAGAACGTGTTCTGGCAACAGGAAAATCCCAGTCTACCAAACCGATGAGCGCCTACCAGCGCCGTGTGGTACACCTTACCCTGCAAGACCATCCGGATGTGCAAACCCGCAGCTCGGGTGACGGCCCTCTGAAACGTGTGGTGGTTTTCCGCCGCAAAGACTAAGAGTCTATGTCCAAACATACCACACAGGCTTCCCGGCAACTGCCACAGGCAGAGACGGGAAGCCTGTTCTTTTTCTCCGGCCCGTGGGGCACATTTTCTTCCTGCCCGCCAGATTTAGCTACGCAATTTCCCACCCCGGGCAAAACCGGCAAACAGGTATTCCCCCTGCTTGGCCTTGTGGGGAATCCTGTTGTACAAAGTAAAGGCCCGCTTGTGCATAATGCCGCCCTGTCTTACTGGGCGCAGGAAAAAAAACGCCTTGGGGAGTATGCTCCGGCCCATACCTTAAACAGCGCACACTACGCCCGCTTTTGTATACAAGAAAAAAATTTCCCGCGGTTTATGCAGGCCGTGCGCCAAAAACCTCTGGCCGGTCTAAGTGTGACCATGCCCTATAAGGAAAAAATTATCCCGTATCTGGACCACCTTACCCCGCTTGCCGCAGCTGTTGGCGCGGTCAACACCCTTTTCTGGCACAGGCAAAACCCCGCGGATAGCTGGAAACTCTGGGGGCACAACACAGATGTGGAAGGGTTTATACAACCTTTGCTTTCTTACCCCCACCATGCCTTCCCCCATGTTGTGCTGTTAGGCGCAGGCGGCGCAGCCAAAGCCGCCCTTTACGGTCTGGTGCGCTTGATTGAGTTGGGGTATGGCATACATTCTATCTACATACTTAACAGAAATGAACAAAAAGCCCAAAACCTTGCCCAAACAGCCACACAATGGCTTCTTGCTTTACCTGCCGGGCATACGTGTACAGTCACGGCCAAACCGTGGGAGACTCTGGAGAAAGAAAATTTTCTCCAGTATACCGGTATTTCTCTTCTTATAGACGCAACACCGCAACACATGGAAAACACTTATAATTCCCAAGTAAAATTGCCTTTTTCCTCCCTTTTTTTCCCCAGAGAGACAGCTAGACCTGCCCCCCTGGCCTATGCTATGCTTTACAGGCAAACGCCACTTTTGGCAGCAGCAAAACAAGCTGGGTGGAGCACACTGGATGGTACGGCCATGTTTATGGCCCAGGCCAATGCCCAGTTTTTTTTGTGGACAGGTTTACCTTTTCCCACAGGTTTACTGGTCTGAAAATTTTGTTTGTAGTGAATGGAGGTTTTATGCGTCCGCGCCATATGCATCTTGCTGTAGAAAGTTACCCCTTTGTCCTTCTTTTTGCTTTTTCCGCCCTTTTTTTTGCGGTGCTTGGCTGGCCATTTTTTGCGCTTCTTTTTTTTGTTGCCCTTGTTTTTACCCTGTATTTTTTCCGCGACCCTGACCGGGTTCTCCCCACAGCCAAAGGCCTTGCGGTAAGCCCCGCGGATGGTAAAATTATCCGTATTGCGCGCAGACCCGACCCTTTTACAGGCGAAGACGTAAACTGCGTTTCCATATTTATGGACGTTTTTTGTGTGCATGTGAACCGTTGCCCGGTCAACGGCAAAATCCGCGCCATTAAATACGACGCAGGGTCTTTTGTGAATGCATCCTGGGATAAAGCTTCCAAAGAAAATGAACGCTGCTCCTACCATCTGGCGGATGAAAATAACCAGATGTGGACTTTTGTGCAGGTAGCCGGCCTTATTGCCCGCCGTATTGTACCTTTTGCGGAAGAAGGCGATACCCTTGCCCGTGGGGAACGCTTTGGCCTTATCCGCTTTGGCTCCCGCGTGGATGTGTATGTGCCAGATACCTACGCCATTACCGTGAATATCGGGGACAAAGTTTTTGCCGGTCAAAGTGTGCTGGCACGGAAAAACTGACCGTATGCTTTTTGCCTTGCCCACACCCTCTGGCCACAGTCTAAGCCAAAAATAAAGGAGACACCATGCGTGAACGGAATAAGCCGCCTGCGCGCGGGGCCTATATTTTACCCAATTTGTTTACTTCTGCCAGCCTGTTTGCAGGTTTTTTCAGCCTGGTGCTGGCTTCCCAGAACCATTTCACCGGTGCAGCCATTGCCATATTTTTCAGCGCCCTTATGGATGGACTGGATGGCAAGGTAGCGCGCATAACAGGCACTGCCTCCGAATTTGGTGTGCAATTTGACTCTCTGGCAGATGTTGTGGCTTTTGGCGCTGCCCCTGCTTTTTTGGCCTGGAGCTGGCAACTGCACAACTTTGGGCGTTTTGGCCTGGCTGTTTCTTTTCTTTTTCTTTTATGCGCGGCTTTACGGCTGGCGCGCTTTAATGTTTCCGTAGGGCATGTTTCTAAACGCTTTTTTATTGGCCTGCCCAGCCCGGCAGGCGGTTGCACACTGGCAGGTTTTGTTATTTTTGCCGAATACCTGCCCGCAAGCGCCCAAATGTTTGTGGCAGCCACAGCTTTGGCCCTGTGCTTTTTTGTGCCCCTGCTCCTTATCAGCCGTGTACGCTATTTTTCCTTTAAAGAACTCACCTTTATGAAAGTGCACCCTTACCGCGTTTTTGTAGGCGCCATGGTGCTGTTTATTGTGGTGTTTTCTTTCCCCAGGCTCACCATATTCCTTTTCTGCCTGCTGTATATTCTTTCCGGCCTTGCGTATTCCTTTATTTTGCTCCCCAGGCGGAACAAACAGATTTTGCGCAATCTTTCTCAACCTTAAGCGTATGATAGGACAACAAAGGTGATCGACAAACAGGTTTCTGATACCCGTGTTTTTATTTTTGACACAACCCTGCGTGATGGTGAACAAAGCCCCGGCGCAAGCATGAACGTGCACGAAAAAATGCGTCTGGCCCAACAGCTTGAAACCCTTGGCGTAGACTGCATGGAAGCGGGCTTTCCTGCCTCCAGCCAGGGCGATTTTGAAGCCGTGCAAGCTATTGCCGGCGTTTTACAGCACGCGGAAGTTGCGGCTTTGGCCCGCTGTATGGAGGCAGACATTAACCGCGCGTGGGAAGCCATAAACCATGCCAAAAAACCGCGTATCCACATTTTTTTGGCCACTTCCCCCATCCACATGACGTACAAACTCCGCAAAGAACCCCAGCAAGTTCTGGACATGATAGACAAAGGTGTGCATCTGGCGGCTTCCCTTACCAAAAACTTTAAAGGTGACCATACCCCCATTATTGAATTTTCTGCGGAAGATGCCTCCCGCTCTGACCCGGACTTTCTTGTTCAGGTTGTGGATATTGCCGTTGCCGCCGGTGCGCGTGTTATTAACCTGCCAGATACTGTGGGTTACGCCACCCCGGAATTTTTGGGCAAACTTATCCGCCACGTCAAAAAACACGCCAAACCTGCGCCCAATAATGAAACCGTCATTTTTAGCACCCACTGCCACGATGACCTTGGCCTTGCCGTTGCCAATACCCTTTCCGCCCTTGAAGCAGGCGCCCGTCAGGCAGAAGTTACCCTCTGCGGCATTGGCGAACGCGCCGGCAATGCCTCCCTTGAAGAAGTGGTTATGGCCCTTGCCACCCGCGCGGATATTTATGGCCTGCAAACCGGCATAAAGCCTGAACAGCTTTTCCCCTCCTGCCGTATGCTTTCTATGATTATTGGCCGCCCTATCCCCGCCAATAAAGCCATTATAGGCGGTAATGCCTTTGCCCATGAATCCGGCATCCACCAGGATGGCATGCTAAAAAACCGCGAAACCTACGAAATTATGACCCCTGCCTCTATTGGCCGTCTGGAATCAGAAATGGTCATTGGCAAACACTCTGGCCGTAATGCTGTACGCACCAAACTCAATTCCCTTGGCTACGCCAACCTCTCCGACGAACAGCTGGACAATGTGTTTGAAGCTGTGAAATCTCTGGCAGACAAGAAAAAAACTATACACGATGAAGACCTTGAAGCCCTTGTGCTTGGCACTGTGTACCGCCTGCCGGAAGTATACAAACTTCTGGCTGTCAGTGTACAAAGCTCTACCCAGAATTTGCCTGCCACCGCTGCTGTTGCCCTGGAAATACATGAAAACAACACCATCACCCAAAAACAACATGCAGGCTTTGGTGTGGGCCCGGTAGACGCCGTCTTTAACGTCATAGCCCATATTTCCGGCCGTACCCCCCAGCTGGAACGCTACGCTGTAAACGCCATAACAGGTGGCACAGACGCCCAGGGCGAAGTGACGGTCTCCCTTTGCGAAGGGAACCACAAAGCCGTTGGGCGCGGCTCTGACCCGGATATTATTGTTGCCAGTGCCAAAGCCTATGTGGACGCCCTTGGCCGCCTTGCCCTCAAAGAAAAAGAAGCCCCAGCGAGTTAAGTATGCCCCAAACATTAGCAGAGAAAATACTCCAGGCACACACAGCCGAAGAAGTACGCGGCCCAGGCCAAATTGTCACATGCCGCGTTTCCCTTGTGCTTGCCAATGACATAACCGCCCCCCTTGCCATCAAATCCTTTGAAGGCATGGGCGCCCCCACCGTGTTTGATAAAGACAAAGTTGTCCTTGTTATGGACCACTTTACCCCCCAAAAAGACATTGATTCCGCCAATCAGGTTATGACAGTGCGCGCCTTTGCCCAAAAACACCACATCACCCACTATTACGAAGGCGGAGACTGCGGTGTGGAACACGCCCTCCTGCCAGAACAGGGCCTTGTTGGCCCGGGCGATATTGTTGTTGGTGCAGACAGCCACACCTGCACCTACGGCGGCCTCGGCGCTTTTGCCACTGGTATGGGTAGCACAGACATTGCCGGCGCTATGGCCCTCGGCGAAACATGGTTTAAAGTGCCCCCTACCATCCGCGTAACCTACACAGGCACCCTGCCCCCCCATGTGGGCGGCAAAGACCTTATCCTGCGCCTTATCGGCGAAATTGGCGTGGACGGCGCCCTCTATAAAGCACTGGAATTTGATGGCCCGGCTATCAGCACCCTTCCTATTGAAGGGCGCCTCACCATGGCAAACATGGCCATCGAAGCAGGCGGCAAAGTGGGCCTTTTTGCCTCCGACGCCCTTACCCAGGAATATTGCCAAAACCATAAACACCCCCACGCCCCCTTACTCTCTGCCGACCCGGGCGCCATATACGAACGCCACCTCACGTTTGACGTTTCCTCCATGGAACCCCTTGTTGCCTGCCCCCACCTGCCGGACAATGTCAAACCTGTCTCTGAAGTAAAAAATGTCCGTATCAACCAGGCTATTATCGGCTCCTGCACCAATGGCCGCCTCTCCGATCTGGAAGAAGCCGCCGCCATATTCAAAGGCCACAAAGTAGCCCCACACGTTCGCTGCATTGTTTTGCCCGCTACTCCCACAATATGGCGGCAGGCTATGCACAAAGGCCTATTCGACATCTTCCTCGACGCTGGTTGCATTATCTCCCCTCCCTCCTGCGGCCCTTGCCTCGGCGGACACCTTGGCATACTGGGCGATGGGGAAGTGGCTATTGCTACCACAAACAGAAACTTTAAAGGCCGGATGGGAAGCCTGCAATCCCTCGTTTATCTCGCTAACCCCGCTGTCACCGCCGCTTCCGCCATAGCCGGCGAAATATGCGGGGTGAAGTGAAGTTTTTTGGGGAGGGGAAAACCTTTTTTTGTGAACAAAAAAAGGTTTTCCCCTCCCCAAACCCCTCCCCTTTCCCAAAAAAAACTTTTTAATTTGTGTAATGGATTAATAATGGCAGAGTTTTAAAAATACACGAAATTTTCGAGCCTGCGAGAAAATTTCGTATGTGGCAAACTTTGCGCCGCTCCCACGCCGGCAAAAAAAGCCACGGGTAAAAAGAAAATTTGTCAGCCGGCGTGGGAGCGGCGCAATATTTTCCCAGCCACCACACACCACCCATAACACTGCCAAACAACCAGCCCCCAGCCAAGGGGGTCTGGGGGGGATTATCCCCCCCAGTAATCTTACACTCTGGAGTAACCACCATGCATTACAAAGGAAAAGCCCACCAGGTGGGGGATCATATAGACACAGACGCCATTATACCTGCACGTTTTCTTGTCACAACAGACGCCAAAAAGCTGGGAGAAAACTGTATGGAAGGCCTTGAACACGGCTGGGTGCAGCGTGTGCAAAACGGCGATATTATGCTTGCAGGCCGCAATTTTGGTTGTGGTTCTTCGCGGGAGCATGCCCCTGTTGCTATTTTAGGGGCAGGCATGCCTGTAGTTGTGGCGCATAGTTTTGCGCGCATTTTTTACAGAAATGCGTTTAATATGGGCCTGCTGCTGTTGGAAATTGGGGACAATGTAACAAAGTTTAAAGATGGGGATGTGCTGGATGTTGACACAGACAAAGGGATACTGACCAATGTCACAACGGGTGTGCAGGTTCCTTTCCCGCCTTTAGCGCCTTCCATGCAAAATTTGCTGGAAAAAGGCGGGCTTGTGCCGTATGTAAAAGAGCGTCTGGCCTCATAAATTTATCGTCTATTTAAGGAATCAGCATGGAAAAGTCTCTATGTGTTATGCCGGGGGATGGTATTGGCCCGGAAATTGTGGGTGCCTCTCTGGGTGTACTGGAAGAAGTAGGAAAAAAATTTGGGCATACATTTAAGATGGAAAAGGCACTGATTGGCGGGGTGGCTATTGACACCACAGGTGTCCCCTTGCCGGATGCAACAGTAGAAGCCTGTAAAAAGGCAGACGCTGTGTTACTTGGCGCTGTGGGTGGCCCTAAATGGGATACTATTGACCCAGCCATACGGCCGGAAAAAGGTCTTTTGGGTATACGCAAGGCACTGGGTTTATTTGGAAACTTGCGTCCTGCCACCCTTTTTGCGCCACTTGCCGGGGCATGCCTTTTACGGGCAGATATAGCACAGGCCGGGCTTGATATTATGGTGGTGCGTGAGCTGACGGGCGGCATTTATTTTGGTAAACCCGCAGGGGTGGAAATCCGGGAGGGCAAACGCACAGGCTTTAACACCATGGTATACGACGAAGAAGAAATTCGCCGTATAGGCCGTCTGGCGTTTGATACAGCCCGTAAACGCAAAAAAAGGGTATGTTCGGTTGATAAGGCCAATGTGCTGGATGTTTCGCGCGTGTGGCGGGAAGTGATGGAAGAAGTAGCCAAAGAATACCCGGATGTAACACTTTCCCATATGTATGTGGACAATGCCGCTATGCAGCTTGTGCGTAACCCTGCGCAGTTTGATGTGATGGTTACAGGGAATTTGTTTGGGGATATTTTATCGGATGAAGCGGCGGTTATCACCGGTTCTATTGGCATGTTGCCTTCTGCCTCTTTAGGGGCACCCAAAGCGGATGGAACACCCGGTGTGGCGCTGTATGAGCCTATCCACGGTTCTGCGCCTGATATTGCAGGCAAAAACATAGCCAACCCCCTTGCTACTGTTTTGTCTCTTGCTCTTATGCTGCGTTATAGCTTTAATGCGGAAAAAGAAGCTGCGTGTATCGAAAACGCGGTGCAAAAAACCCTGGAAGCAAACCTTCGTACAGCGGATATTATGGAAAAAGGCAAAACTTGCCTTGGCACAAAAGAAATGGCGGCTGAAGTGATAAAAAGACTGTAGAAGTATTCCCCATGAAAAAAAGGCCCCATGTAGGGGCCTTTTTTGTAAAGAATGGGCAGTGTTATTACTTTTCTACAAACACTTTTGCCTGTGCAAGGGCATCGGCTATGCCCTGTGGTTTTGTGCCGCCAGCCTGCGCCTGATCTGGCCTGCCACCGCCAGCCCCTTCCACAAAGGGCGCAATGTGGGCAATAAGCTGCGGGGCAGTAAATTGCGTGTGTAAGTCTTTAGAAACATACACAAGCAACTGGGCTTTTCCGGCATCTTCCGAGGCAAGCACAGCCACACCAGACGGTAGTTTGGAACGCACATTGTCCATTGTTTCGCGCAGAACTTTTAAGGGCATGGTTTCCATATTTGCCGCAAGGAAAGGGATACCCGCTATAGTCACAAGGCCGGCCATAATATCCTGGGACTGGCTTTTTTGGCCTTGCGCTTTTTCCAGTTCCTTTTTTAAAGCTTTTACTTCTTTTTGTAAGGCTTCCACGCGGGGCGCAAGTTCAGAAGGACGGGCCTTAAGGGCAGAGGCCACAGCATTAAGTTCCTGCCGCTGCTCAAGCATAAACTGGAGGGAATTTTGACCGGTAAGGGCTTCAATACGCCGCACACCTGCCGCAATGCCTGCTTCCGAAAGGATAATAAAGGGGCCTGCCTGACCTGTGCGGGAAAGGTGGGTACCACCGCAAAGTTCCATAGAAACAGGATCGCTTGCCTCATCTGCAGACACACACACAACCCGTACTGTATCGCCGTATTTTTCACCAAACAGCGCCATAGCGCCCATGGCAACCGCGGCTTCCTGCCCCATTTCTTCTGTACGGACAGGTAAATCGGCAAGAATTTGGCTGTTAACATCCGCTTCTATATCCGCAAGTTCTTCTGGGGTAAGGGCCGCGATGTGGGAAAAGTCAAAACGCAGGCGGTCCGGCCCTACCAGAGAGCCAGCCTGATGCACGTGAGAACCCAGACGACGCCGTAAAGCCGCATGTAAAAGGTGGGTGCAGGTGTGGTTGCGGGCAGTGGACATACGCGCGCCGTCCGTAACAGTAAGCTGCACTTCCTGGTCCAGCAGCAGCTCCCCTTCTGTCACAAGCACTTCATGCACAATAAGGGCAGGCATGGGGCGCAGGGTATCACACACGTTTGCACGGCCCAGAGGGGTTTCCATTATGCCAGAATCCCCAAGCTGACCGCCGCTTGCCCCGTAAAAAGGCGTACGGCCGGTTATTACATAGCCTTTTGTTGTTTCCCCTGTCCCGGAAACCGCAAGGGCATCCACAGGCAAAGCATTTTCATCCAAAAGGGCGATAATGCGGCTTTCCGCTTTTACAGTGTCATACCCCACAAACTGGGACATAATACCTTGCTCCAGCAAACCCTGGAAGCGGGTGGCCAGGTCTTTTTCCCCTGAACCTTTCCAGGCTGCGCGGGCGCGGGCTTTTTGTTCCGCCATGCAGGCTTTAAAGCCTTCTTCATCCACGGAAAATCCGCGCTTTACGGCAACGTCATTCACTATATCAAGCGGGAATCCGTAGGTATCGTAAAGTTTAAACGCTGTATCACCCGGCACAATACTTTGCCCCGCAGCAGCAAGGCGCGTAAATTCTTCTTCCAGAAGCGCCAGACCATTATCCAGCGTAAGACGGAAGCGTTCCTCTTCCTCAAGCACCACGCGGGAAATAAAGGGCGCGCTTTCCGCAAGTTCCGGGTACACATCCCCCATCACTTCTGTTACTTTAACGGCGCATTTATACAAAAACGCTTCCTGCGGGCCTTTGCCTGCCTGATTCATCAATTTGGCAAACCGTAAAGCACGGCGTAAAAGACGGCGCAACACATACCCGCGGCCTTCATTGGAAGGCACAATACCATCCGCAATAAGAAAAGCGGCGGCGCGGCTGTGGTCCGCTATAACCCGGAGGGCTGTGTCCACATCATTGGTATCCGGCGCGCTAAAGCTGTAGGTAACACCGGCAAGCTGGGCGATATACTGGATAATTTCCTGAAAAAGGTCACAATCGTAATTGGAACGTTTACCCTGACACACCGCGGCTATACGCTCAAGCCCCATACCTGTGTCAATGGAAGGACGCGGCAGTGGCACGCGCGTTCCATCACCGGGCTGGTCGTACTGCATAAAGACCAGATTCCAGATTTCCAGAAAACGGTCACAATCGCAAGAACCTATGCCACAGTCCGGGCCACAGGCCATATCCGCGCCCTGGTCCACATAAATTTCCGAGCATGGGCCGCAGGGGCCGGTATCCCCCATAGCCCAAAAGTTATCCTTTTCGCCCATGCGGAAAATACGTTCTGGCGCAAGGCCCGCTACTTCCTGCCACAGGTTTGCGGCGTCATCGTCTTCCCGGAAAACCGTGACATACAGTTTATCTTTGGGCAACGCCAGCTCTTCTGTGACAAAACGCCACGCAAAGTCTATGGCTTCGCGCTTAAAATAATCCCCAAAGGAAAAATTGCCCAGCATTTCAAAAAATGTATGGTGCCGGGCGGTGCGGCCCACATTTTCAAGGTCATTGTGTTTGCCGCTCACACGCAGGCATTTTTGCGCGGTTGTGGCGCGGTTGTAAGCACGTTTTTCCTGACCCAGAAAAATTTTTTTAAACTGCACCATCCCTGCGTTGGCAAAAAGCAGAGAGGGGTCATCCCTTGGCACAAGCGAACCTGAATGCACACGGGCATGGTTATATTTTTCAAAATATGTCAGAAACTTCTGGCGAATCTCTTTGGCTGTAAGCGCTTGGACCATAAACGGCATCTCCTGCCTGCGTTGTATTAAACTCTTATTCTTCATCAAGAGGCATGGGTTCTTCAAAATCCCCGTCCGAACCTTCTTCAATATCCTCTGCTGTGGGGACAAAGGCTTTGGGGTTCATACCCAAGTGCTCAATAAGCTTGGCTTCAATTTCTTCTCTGAGTTCTGTATTCTCATCCAGTAACTGACGCACTTTTTCCTTGCCCTGGCCCAGTTTTTCTGAACCATAGGCATACCAGGCACCGCTTTTATCTATAATTTTGGCATCTACCGCCAGGTCAATCACTTCGCCGGAACGGGAAATACCCGTGCCCCATATAATGTCAAACTTGGCTTGCCGGAAAGGAGGCGCCATTTTGTTTTTTACCACTTTTACGCGGGTAAGAGAGCCGTAGGCTTCTTCTTTATCCTTAAGTGTTTGGATTTTGCGTATATCCAAGCGGATAGAGCTGTAAAATTTCAGCGCATTACCACCTGTTGTGGTTTCCGGGCTACCATAGCCCATGGTGCCTATTTTCATGCGTATCTGGTTGATAAATAAGACAGATGTATTAGAACGGTGGATAGTGCCTGTGAGTTTGCGCATAGCGTGGGACATAAGGCGCGCATGGCCCCCCACCTGGCTTTCCCCCATGTTTCCTTCCAGTTCTGCCGCCGGTATAAGAGCCGCCACAGAGTCAATAACCACAAGGTCTACAGCGCTTGAACGCACCAGCATATCAGCAATATCCAAAGCCTGCTCACCATGGTCTGGCTGGGAAATAAGCAGTTCATCTGTTTTTACCCCAAGGCGTGCGGCATACGCAATATCCAGCGCGTGTTCTGCGTCTATAAAGGCGGCTGTGCCCCCTTTTTTCTGGGCTTCCGCTATAATATGCAGGGCAAGGGTGGTTTTACCGGAAGATTCCGGGCCATAAATTTCCGATACACGGCCACGCGGTATACCCCCAATGCCCAATGCCAGATCAAGGCCAATAGAACCGGTGGGGATAACCGCCACTTTAACTTTGACATCGTCCGACATTTTCATAATAGAGCCCTGCCCGTACTTACGTTCAATAGTGGAAAGCGCTGTTTTCAGGGCTTCCAGACGGGCTTCTTCCGGTGATAAATTGGGGTTAGGTTTTTTGGGCGTATTGTTACTGCTTTTTGCAGCCATGTTTTTTCTCCAGAAATTGGCGGTTTACGGTCGTTTTAGAGCATTATAGCCATAAAATGCGCGTATAGGAGTGTAGCAAAACGCGCCCCAGGGAGCAAGCGATATTTACAGGAGTTTTTGCGTGCAATGACAAAGAAGAAAACTTGACATGGAGGGAATTTTTTTTTAATATTTTTTGCAGGAAGTACAAGGCAGACGGGCCAGGGTGCATAAACACCCCAGCCCTAACGCGATGCCCCAGCCTCCTTAAAACTCTGAGGTTTTAAAGATTTTGGACCCCGATAGTGTGCTACCACTATCGGGGTCGACCATTACCAGCGACTGATGCTTTTAAGTAGCAGACATACAAGCGTAATAATCACCACAATAGAACATATCCGAAAATTATTGCAACAAGTTGCGATAATTTTCTAAAGGCACGCCTGCATCGTCGTGACGGCGAAAGTGAATTTCGCCTACTCCTCGCAGCGGGCGGCCGCTCTCGCTACCGCCAGAGCATTTCGCGTTTATTAACGGAAATGCTCTGCGGCTCGCATTATACTTTTTTGCAAGTACTATCCTCCTTCACGGGGCGTAACTTCGCGCTGTGTTCTAAGGAGGCACACTTTTTCTATTATTTTTTATGCAGTCCTGCTATTATTTTTAGAGCATTTCCCAAATGATTCGCAACTCAATGGAAAACGTCTCTTGTGTAAAACCTAGAGCAATTCCCCTTGTTTGTTGGCTTTGCAACAAGCCTGTACGCCTGGTGTTTTGTCGGAACGACAAAACACCAGGCGTACAATAGCAGGTGCAGGGGCGCTTGCCCCTGCCGCGGGGGTCTGGGGGCGAGAAGCCCCCAGTCTCACTCCATAATAATACCTGTACGGGTTTGGTGGTATAAGGCGCTGCCGGGTACATGTTCCCGCAGTA
>CAZJOG010000047.1:0-13395 GCA_964547565.1 uncultured Desulfovibrionaceae bacterium | reverse complement strand
CAAGTCCGACAAGGTAGAAGCCGCCAACGCTGTTCAACGCCTTATCGAACGCGATAAAGTGGTCGCCATTATCGGCACCTATGGTTCTTCCCTGGCCCTTGCCGGTGGGGAAATTGCCGAACGCGCGGGTGTGCCTGTTGTTGGCACCTCCTGCACCAACCCCCTGGTCACCCAAGGCAAAAAATATTATTTCCGCGCCTGCTTTATTGACCCCTACCAGGGCGCTGCGGCTGCAACCTATGCCGCGCAAAACCTTGGCTTTACAAAGGCCGCTATCCTGATGGACGTAGCTTCTGACTACTCCGTGGGCCTTTCCAAATTCTTTAAAGATTCTTTCACCAAGCTTGGTGGCGAAATTGTGGCAGATATGAAGTACAGCTCCGGCGACCAGGACTTCACCGCCCAACTTACCGAAATTATCAGCAAACAGCCTGACATTGTGTTTATGCCCGCATACTTTGCTGAAGGCGCCATTATCATGAAACAGGCCCGCGAACTGGGCGCCAAGTTTATTGTTATGGGCGCAGATGCCATGGATAACCCGGATACCCTTACCATTGGTGGTAGCGCGGTAGATGGTTTCCTGCACACCACCTTCCCCTATGACCTTACCATGACCACCATGAGTGACGAAGCCAAGGCCTTCACCGAAGCCTGGAAAGCCACTTACCCCAATAAAGACCCCAACGTAAACTCTGCTCTTGGTTATAACTGCTACCTTATTCTTAAGGACGCCATCACCCGCGCCGGCAGCGCTGACCCGGAAGCTATCACCAAAGCCCTTGCTGAAACCAAAGATCTGCCTACAGCTCTTGGCCTTCTGAGCATCAACGCTACGCACGACGCAGAACTGCCCGTGGGTATTATCCAGTACAAAGACGGCAAGCGCCTGTATCTTGGCGAAGTAAAGCCTGCTCTGTAAAATACGTTTGCTAAAAAGAGACAGGGCTAACAGTGTATGTTTTGCCCTGTCTCTCCTGTAACCCCAAGCCCTGGAACCCCTTATGTCATTGGACAACTTTTTCCAGCATTTTTTTAACGCGCTTACACTCGGCTCCCTGTACGGCCTTGTGGCTATTGGCTACACCATGGTGTACGGCATTTTGCGCTTTATTAACTTTGCCCACGGGGATATCCTCATGCTGGGCGCGTATTTTGTGTTTTACGCCACAGCCGCCCTTACCCTGCCCTGGCCTGTAGCCATTGTTATCGCTATTGCAGGCGCCAGCCTTGTGGGTATTTTGGTAGACCAGGTGGCCTACAAACCTTTGCGTGAAGCACCGCGTATTTCTGCCCTGATAAGCGCCATTGCTGTTTCCTTTTTTCTGGAAAGCCTTGCTGTGGTTATTTTTTCCGGCTCTCCCAAGCCCATCCAGCAACCAGAATGGCTGGTCACGGTGTTTACAGTAGGCGGTGTGCGTCTTATGCCCCTTACGCTTATTGTGCCTGTTATCACCGCAGTTCTTGTTTGTGTGCTTTTGTGGGTGGTGTACCGCACAAAACCCGGCCTTGCCATGCGCGCTATTTCCAAAGACATTGAAACAACCCGGCTTCTTGGGGTTTCGGTTAACAAAATCATCGCCCTTACTTTTGGTATTGGTTCCGCTCTGGCAGCGGCTTCCGGTATTATGTGGGCTCTGCGTTACCCTGCCGTGCAACCGTACATGGGGGTAATACCCGGCTTTAAAGCCTTTATTGCCGCCGTCTTTGGAGGCATTGGCTCTATACAGGGTGCCGTGGTGGGCGGCCTTTTACTGGGCTTTATTGAAATTATGACAGTGGCGTTTATGCCCTCTCTTTCCGGCTACCGCGATGCGTTTGCGTTTATCCTTCTTGTGGTTATTTTGCTTGTCAAACCCACGGGCTTGTTTGGGGAAAAGCAGGAGGAAAAAATATGAAAAACGAACATGTTCTTTCTGTTGCCCCTGCGCCTGAAAAAAATCCCGCTGAAAAAAAGTCGTTCCTTAATATTGTCCTGACTGTTCTGGCCCTTATTTGTTTTGGCCTTTTTTTGTGGTGGGCAGACGGTGGCATGCAAAAAACCCTTTCCCTGCCCTTTTTGCCGGACGGCATGAATGCCTACCATAAACAAATTTTAAATCTCATCGCTGTATACGCCATTCTGGCCCTTTCGCTTAACCTCATATACGGCTTTACAGGCATGTTTTCTCTGGGGCACGCGGGTTTTATGGCCATTGGCGCGTATATGTCCGCCTTGTGTGTGCTTTCGCCCATGCAAAAGGAAATGATGTGGCTTATTGACCCCATCATCTGGCCTTTTAGTGTGCTGCAAACCCCGTTTTGGGTTTCTGTGCTTTTAGGTGGCGCTGTTGCCGCCATATTTGCCCTGCTTATCGGCATACCTGTTTTGCGCCTTGGCGGTGACTATCTGGGGATTGCAACCCTTGGTTTTGCGGAAATTATCCGCGTGTTTATTATGAATCTTACGCCTATTACCAATGGTTCTCTTGGTATTAAGGGCCTGCCTCCCTACGCCAACTTATGGACAAACTATATCTGGCTGCTTATTGTGCTGGTGGGCCTTATTTTGCTTTTACGAAGCAATTTTGGCAATACACTGAAAGCTGTACGGGATGATGAAATTGCCGCCCAGGTTATGGGTGTTAACGTCTTCCACACAAAGCTTTTTTCCTTTTGTATGGGCGCTTTTATTGCCGGCATTGGGGGCGCGTTACTGGGTAACTTGCTTACCACCATTGACCCCAAAATGTTTAACTTCCTGCTTACCTTTAACATCCTTATGATTGTGGTGGCAGGCGGCTTGGGTTCCATAACAGGCAGTGTTATTGGCGCGGTTATTATCACCATTTTGCTGGAATGGCTGCGTTTTGTGGAAGAACCCATGGCCTTTGGCCCTATTGATTATCCCGGTGTACCCGGTATGCGTATGGTGGTGTTCTCCCTTATTCTGCTTGGCCTTATCCTATACAGGCGCGCAGGCATTATGGGTATGCGCGAATTAAGCTGGGACGGCATTTTGCGCTTTATCCGCCATCCCATCCGCACGTGGAGGAGCAAATAATGGCGGAAAATATCCTCACACTGGAAAATGTCACCATGCGCTTTGGTGGCATTACCGCGGTTAATGGCCTGGATATGGCTGTTCCCAAGGACAGCATTGTGGGTCTTATTGGGCCAAACGGCGCTGGAAAAACCACAGTTTTTAACGTCATTTCGGGCTTTTATACCCCCCAGGAAGGCAGTATTGTTTTTAACAATAAAAACATACGCGGCACAAAGCCACACAATGTCTGCAAACAGGGGATGGCCCGCACGTTCCAGAATATCCGTCTTTTCCAAAATGGCACAGCCCTGCAAAATGTTATGGTAGGCCAGCATGTGCGGCAAAAAACCGGCTGGCTCAGTGCCATGACGTGTATGCCCCAAAGCAGGCGGGAAGAAAAGGAAATACGCAAAAATTCTCTGGAGCTTCTGGATAAACTGGGCCTGCTTGACCACGCGGATGAAATGGCCACCTCCCTGCCCTATGGGGCCCAGCGCCGTCTGGAAATTGCCCGCGCACTGGCCACCCGCCCCGCGTTTCTTTTGCTGGATGAACCTGCTGCTGGCATGAACCCGCAGGAGAGTATGGAACTTATGCACTTTATACGCCGTGTGCGCGATGAATTTAACCTGACTATTCTGCTTATTGAACACGATATGAAGGTTGTTATGGGTGTTTGCGAACATATTTGGGTGCTGGAATACGGCATGCTTATTGCCGATGGCAATGCCGATGCCATACGCACAAACCCGCGCGTTATAGAAGCGTATCTGGGGGAAGATATAACCTATGCATAATACACAGGAAAAACATACCCCCATGCTGGAAATACGCAACCTGCATGTACATTACGGGGGTATACACGCGGTAAAAGGTGTTTCCATGGATATACCCCGTGGCAGTATTGTCACCCTTATTGGCGCTAATGGGGCGGGCAAAAGCAGTGTTATGCGCTCCATAGCCGGCCTTGTTAAAGGCGCCAGCGGGAATATACGTTTTGCCCGCCATGAAGGAAACAGCACCATTTCCCTGCTTGGTCAGCCCCCGGAAAACATGGTACGCCACGGCATTGCCATGAGCCCGGAAGGCCGGCGTATTCTCCCCCACCTTACAGTTGTGGAAAACCTCACCCTGGGCGCGTGGTGCCGTAATGATAAAGACGGTATCCAGCGTGATATTGAAATGGTGTACCATCTTTTCCCGCGCCTTTCTGAACGCAGCTGGCAAAAGGGTGGGACTCTCTCCGGTGGTGAACAGCAAATGCTGGCCGTGGGACGCGCCCTTATGAGCCGCCCTGACCTTGTGATGCTGGACGAACCTTCTCTTGGTCTTGCCCCCCTGCTTGTTAAAGATATTTTTAATATTATCCTGAAAGTGAACCAGGAAGGCAAAACCGTGCTTCTGGTGGAACAAAATGCCTTTGCCGCCCTTTCCATAGCCGATTATGCGTATATACTGGAAGTAGGCACTGTTGTGCTGGAAGGCCCGGGCAAAGAAATGCTGAACAACCCTAAAGTAAAAGAAGCGTATCTGGGAGGCTAAAAATTTTTTCCAAAAAAAACCATACAATACGCGGGATACGCGGGATATGTCCCTCCCAAAAAAAGGCTTGACCCATTAGCCTCTGGCAGGTTAAAAGGAAAGTAAGCAAAGGGGGAAGTCATGCCCTTGGGTAAATACCATTTAGTTGTTATAAAAGAACGGAACGGGGCATCCCGCAACGCGCACATACATGGCTGGTTTATTTTGCTGCTGGCCCTCCTTTTTATGGCTTTACTTGCCGGTAATATTTTCCTTTGGGAATATTACGGGAAATCAAAAGCATTAGAAGGACGCCTTGCGGAAACAGAAAGGGCACTGGACGAACGCCAAAGCCAGATAACCCTTATGCTTTCCGACCTTTCCACTATCCGTGAAGATTTAATGCGTGTGCAGCAGTTTGACACTAAACTGCGGCTTATGATGGACATGGACCCTGAAATGCCAGATACCGGCATGGGCGGGCCCGGCTTAAACGCATCCTTCCATGCAGAACCGGGTATGGCGGCATTGGGTTCCAATGCTGGCACAGTAGAACAGGGGCTGGGCTATATCCCCCTGCACAGGCAAGATCTGGCGGCCCGCAAAATGCGGCAGTTTTTGAAGGCACTGGCGGAGGAAGTAAGGCTGGAGGAAGTTCACCAGCAGGAAATCTTGCTCACCATGCGGGATAATAAAGCCACGCTTGCGGCTATACCATCCATCTGGCCAATAGAAGGTTTTGTCACCTCCCCCTTTGGCACACGCCCATCCCCCTTTACAGGCCGCTGGGAAACACACACAGGTATGGACATAAGCGCAAAAATGGGCACCCCCATTTACGCAACAGCCCATGGCACTGTGCAGCAATCCGGCTCTGATGGCGCGTATGGTATTTCTGTAGAAATTAAGCATGGCGGCGGCCTTGTCACAAAATACGCGCATATGCAAAAGGCGGCTGTTACAGCAGGCCAGCAGGTGACACGCGGCGAACTTATTGGCTATGTAGGCCGCACTGGCCGCGCCACCGGCCCCCATGTGCATTATGAAGTTCGCCTGAGTGGCGTAGCCACAAACCCCACACAGTATATTTTGAACTGACAACCAACCAGTTCTTCACCTGCACAGGGGAATACACAAAACCCTTATCCGTGAGATGCCCATGCTCAGTTACCTTGCCCAGATAGACGCTTCCATCTTCTGGCTGTTTAACAATTATTTACGCGCCCCCTTTTTGGATATTCTGCTTCCTGTTTTTTCTGAGCCTGTCCTTTTGTGGATTATTCTGCTTCTTTTTATCGCAGGGTACGCGGTATACTGCCAGCGCCATTACGGGGAAGCCCTGTGGCGCACATTTGTGCTGATGATGTTTATTGGCCTTTCTGTTGCTGTTGCAGATATGAGCTGCAATGTGCTGAAGGATCTTTCCGAGAGAGTACGCCCCCACCAGCGCCTTGTCGGTACCCACTATTATGTGAATAACCAGTGGTACCGTGTTGTCCCCCCCATGCCGGAAGAACGTGTGCAAAAAGCCTCCCCTGCTCCTGTGCCCCTTATGCCAAGTAGCCCCATTGAACCGCCCATTGAACCGCCCATTGAACCGCCCATTGAAAAGGTTGAGCCCAGTGAACTGCCCGAACCCGCACCAATTTTAACAGATACCCCCACCCATACACAGGAAGGTATGCTGTTTACAGCAGATACCCTTATGCCTCTTTCTGCGCCATTTCCTGTACAAGACCAGGCAGTACAGCCCATACAGGCAATCCAGGAGGGAACAGCAGTGCCTGCCCCCCAGGCCTCCCAGCCTTCCCCACCCTCCAGTGAAGAAGAACAAACACCAGAAACCCCGTTTACCGCCCCCTCCCAGCTTGTGTATACAGAACCTGTGATCCCATTACCCGCCCAACCAGTGAGCCAGGGGTCTTCCTTCCCGTCCTCCCACGCCGCTAATTCCATGGCTATTGCCACTGTGCTGGCTTTGCTTTTTCGCCGTGCAAACCCGTGGATATTCCTTTTCCCGCTTATGGTGGGCTGGTCACGGGTATACATGGGCAAACACTTCCCGTTTGATGTGTTAAGTGGCTATGTGGTAGGGGTTTTTGCCGTGCTGGTGATATGGTGGTTTTTTTCCCTTATTTTTTTCCGTTCCATACGCAAACCCCGCAAACTTTCGCGCATTAACCCAAATTAATCCGCAGGCAAACGCAACCCGCAGTTTTGATTTGTGTAAAAAGCGTAAAAATTTGTTTTCCCGTTTCCTTTCTGAACACCCACTTTAACCCCACGTTTTATATGAGTATACTCCAGGAACATGGCGTACCCGCCACCAAAGCCGACCCGCAATCTGCCCCATTCCGTTCCTTTAAAGACCGCGTTGCGGAACTGTTGCCGGATGGCGGTAATCTTTCCCTGTGCCTTGCCTGCGGGGCATGCTCCGCCTCCTGCCCGGCAACTGGTCTGGAAGATATGGACCCACGCAAATTTTTGCGCCTTGCTTCGCTTGGTATGGATGAAGAAATCACCACAAGCCCATGGGTATGGCAATGCACCCTGTGTATGCGCTGTATGCACAACTGCCCTATGCAAATTAATATCCCCCAGCTTGTGTACCACGCGCGTCAGGCCTGGCCACGCGAAACACGGCCACGGGGGATTCTTGGCTCCTGCGACGCAGCCCTGAAAAACCCCAGCAACAGCGCCATGGGGGCAACACCGGAAGATTTTGTTTTTGTGGTGGAAGATGTTCTGGCAGAAGTGCAGGAAAAACAGACTGGTATGGAAAATCTTACGGCCCCGCTTAATAAAGTGGGCGCTTTTTATTTTTTAAACCAAAATTCCCGCGAACCTGTCACAGAACCGGAAGAAATGCCACCTTTGTGGAAAATTTTGCAAAAAGGCGGGGTGGACTGGACGTACGCCGACGCGGGCTGGGCTGCAGAAAACTACTGCCTTTTTGCCGCGGATGAAGAAAACTGGGAACGTATTGTCCGCAATAAAGTCCAGGCAGTGGAAAGGCTTAAGTGTTCCGTCTGGTTAAACACAGAATGAGGCCACGAACTTTACGCATTCCGGGTCGGGATGCAACGCTTTGGGATAACCCCCACATTCCAGATTGATACAGTGGTCAGTCTTTACGCGCGCCTTATCCGTGAAGGAAAACTCAAACCAGACAACACATGGAATAAAAAACTTGGCCTTACATTTACTGTGCAAGACCCCTGCCAGCTTGTGCGCAAAGGCTTAGGCGATGCCGCTGCGGACGATATACGCTATACACTGGCCGCCTGCGTGGGAGAAGAATACATAAAGGAAATGACACCCAACCGCAGCGCAAACTATTGCTGCGGAGGCGGAGGTGGGTATTTGCAATCTGGTTACACAAAAGCGCGGCATATATTTGGCCGGGTTAAACATGAACAGATTTTGCGTACAGGCGCAAGCCATGTTATCACCCCCTGCCATAACTGCCATTCGCAAATACACGATTTGGCTACCGCGCATAATACCCACTACAAGCCCCTGCACCTCTGGACAATTCTTGCCCTTTCTCTTGGCCTGCTGGCGGAAAATGAAATCCGGTATATAGGGGAAGCATACGCCGAAAAACTTCAACCTTTTCTTTTACCCTCCCCTTAACGCCTTACAGGATTATCATGGCTTCCCTTGCTCCTCTTTGTCTTTTGTATGTTTGTGTCCTTCTTTTTCTTGGACTTATCCATAAAAAACGTATCACAGATTATAAAGACTTTATTGTGGCAGGCGCGGTGCAGCCATACAGCCTGCTTACGCTTTCTTTGTTAGCCTCTATGCTTGGCGGTTCTGCCACTATAGGCGCCATGGACAATGCCGGCCGTCTTGGCTTTGCGGCTTTCTGGTGGTTAGGCGCGGGCGCAATTGGCCTGTGGTTGCAAAGTATGTTTCTTACAGCCCGTGTGCGCAACCTGAATGCTTACACCCTGCCCGATGTTGTGGGCCATGTGGTAGGGAAACAGGCTGCCGCTCTTTGCGGTTTGCTTATTGTGACTTCCTGGGTGGGGGTTATTGCCGCGCAATTTACCGCTTTGCATCAGGTGCTTTTTGCTTTACTCAGCCCGGGCATAGCGGGCAACAGCCCGGATTATGTCTGGCTTGGCACACCGCTTTTGATTATTCTTGCTTCTGTTATTATCCTTTACACGTGCCTTGGCGGCCAGCTTTCCGTCATCCGCACAGATTTTATCCAGGTGATTATTCTTTTTGCCAGTGTGCTGCTTGCCCTTGGCTTTTTGTTATGGACAGAACCAGGCAATCCTGCTTTGCTTTTTTCCAGTATCACCCTGTTTAGCCCGCTTTTTTTGCCCCTTGATTTTGTTTACCTGCTGTTTATTGTGGGGGCTACCTTTTTTATTGGCCCGGATATTTTTTCCCGCGCGCTTTGTGCCAAAGACGCCAGCCACGCAAAAAAAGCCGCCCGTTATGCGGCTGTTGGCCTGTTTTTTTTCAGCCTGGCTATTGCATGTTTAGGTATACTTGGCTCTGTAAGCGGCTCTGGACCTGTTTTTGCGCGCATTATACACAACCTGCCGCTCTTTTTTGCGCTGCTTTTGGGGCTTGGGCTGTTTTCCGCTTTGCTTTCTTCCGCAGATACCTGCCTGATGAGCGCGGCCTCCATTTTAGAAAACGATATCTGGCCTCTGTTTTTCCCAAACCATACACCCAATATTAAACGCACCCGCGGGTTTATTCTTTTGCTTGGTGCGCTGGGTGTGTTTGTTGCCACACAGATGCCCAATATTATAGGGCTATTGCTTGCTGCGTATTCTATTTATGCGCCGGGTATTGTGGCCCCGCTGGCTGTTGCCATTCTTGTATACCCCAAACATACGCTTAACAAAAAACGCTGGATGGTGGCTGTGGCAACCGGTGGCTTGCTGGGTTTTTTGGCTGCCTTTACACCCGCGCCCTATACCCAGCTTTTGCCACTTGCGGGTATGGCGGTTTCTTTTGTGATGAGCTTAAACGCGGTACAAAGAAAAAGCTAACGCATTTTGCGTTTATGAGCAGGAATGATCCAGAGCCTGCTGTAAAATATGCAAAAATTCTGTTCTGGGGATCATACGGGCACCAAAAGCTTTGACGTGCGGGGTTTCCTGCTGGCAATCCAGCACTAAAAATCCCTGTTCCTGCAACATGGTAACCAGAGCAACAAACGCCACTTTGGAAGCCTGCGGCCGCGTGTGGAACATGGATTCCCCAAAAAATGCGCGGCCCAAAGCTACACCGTACAAGCCGCCAACAAGATTGCCATTTTCCCACACTTCTATGGAATGGGCAAGGCCCATGCTGTGCAACGTAGTATACGCCTGCTGCATTTCCGGCACTATCCATGTACCGTTTTGTCCATGGCGTGGCATAGTCGCGCAGGAAGAGATAACATCGGCAAAAGCCTTATTTAAGGTGCAGGAATATGTTTCTTTTTTCAAAAATTTGCGCAAACTGCGTGAAATATGCAATTCTTGCGGCAACAGAACAAAACGGGGATCGGGCGACCACCAGAGAATAGGTTCCCCTTCTGAATACCACGGGAAAAGGCCAGAGCCATAGGCGGCTATAAGGCGCTTTGGGGACAAATCTCCCCCTATAGCCACAAGACCGGAAGGTTTTGCGGCATCCACAGGTGGGAAAAAAATATCTTCACCCATAAGTATGGGAACAGCTTTTGTCATACCATCCAACATCATACCCAAAAATTAAAAAGTTTTTTGGTGGAGGGGATGGTGGGTAGGAGAAACAGACAAACTTTTTGCCAAAGCCCAAAGCTTGCCTCCCCATCACTCTTCCACGTCCAAAATAACTTTTTCATCCCTCAGGTCAACACGCACACGACCGCCATGGGTAAGGCGTCCAAAAAGGACTTCCTGCGCCAGTGCGTCCTCCAGTTCTTCGCGTATAAGGCGCTGGAGGGGGCGCGCGCCAAGTTTGGGATCAAAACCTTTTTTCGCCAGATAGTCTCTTGCCTCAGGGGTGAGGGTAAGGGAGACTTTTTTGGATTCCAAACCTTTAAAAAGCTCAGCAACAGTCTTATCGACAATTTTTGCCATGAGTTGAGGGGTAAGAGAAACAAAAGGAACGGCAGCGTCCAGCCTGTTGCGAAACTCCGGGCTGAACATATTTTCAATGGCTTTGCCACTGCGCTCCGCGGGTGTAACAGCTTCCACAAAGCCCATACTTTGGGCCTGCATTTCCCGCGCACCGGCATTTGTGGTCATAATAAGAATGACATTACGAAAATCCGCTTTTTTGCCTGTATTATCCGTCAGAGTGGCGTAGTCCATCACTTGCAGGAGAATATTAAAAATATCCTCGTGGGCTTTTTCTATTTCATCCAACAGCAGGACAGCGTGGGGGTTTTTACGCACAGCTTCTGTTAAAAGGCCACCCTGTTCAAAACCCACATACCCGGGGGGAGAACCAATAAGGCGGGCAACAGCGTGTTTTTCCATGTATTCGCTCATGTCAAAACGCAAAAAAGCCATGCCCATACATTCTGCAATTTGTTTGGCAAGTTCGGTTTTCCCCACACCTGTAGGGCCGTGGAACAGGAAAGAGGCAACGGGCCTGCCAGAAACAGAAAGCCCCGCGCGGGAACGTAAGATAGCACGCACCGTAAGGTCTACCGCTTTTTCCTGACCAAAAATTTTGGCAAAAAGTTCATCTTTCAGGGTGCGCAGTTTTTCTTTTTCGCCCTTGTTGACTGTACGGGCGGGAATACCGGCCATACGGGCCACAATACGCTCAACATCCTGTTCGCGCACCAGGGCGTTTTCTTTAAAGCCCGGTCTGAGGCGGGTGGTAGCGCCGGCTTCGTCCAAAACATCTATGGCTTTATCCGGCAGAAAACGGTCCTGTATATACCGCGCGCTCAAATCTACCGCAGCCTGAAGGGCTGTGCGGGTGTAGCGTACTTTGTGGAAACTTTCGTATTTAGGCTGCAGGCCTTTAAGAATATCCACACATTCCGCGGGGGACGGCTCTTTCACATCAATACGCTGGAAACGGCGGGCAAGGGCGCGGTCTTTTTCAAAATAATTGCGGAATTCCTCGTGTGTGGTGGAACCTATACAACGCAGGGAATCACTGGCAAGTAGGGGCTTTAAGAGGTTGGAAGCGTCCATACTGCCACCAGATGTAGCCCCAGCGCCCACAAGAGTATGGATTTCATCAATAACCAGAATAGCGTTCTTTTTTTTCTGCAACTGGCCAAGCACAGCTTTCAGGCGGCCTTCAAAGTCTCCGCGGTAACGGGCGCCGGCAAGCAAAGCCCCCATATCCAGAGCGTACATTTCCACATCCAAAAATTCGGCAGGCACTTTCCCTTCCACAATACGCAGGGCAAGGCCTTCTGCCACGGCGGTTTTCCCTGTGCCAGGCTCACCCACAAAAAGGGGATTACATTTTTTACGGCGGGAAAGCACTTCTACAGCGCGGGTAAGCTCTGCCTCACGGCCAATAAGTGGATCAACAAGGCCCTTGGCGGCGTTTTCTGTAAGATTAACAGTAAAACGCTCCAGAGGAGAATTTTCTCCGCCTTCCTGGCTTTTTTCCGCTTGGGCAGATTCCTGCCCGTCCTGTGAACGCTGGAAATGCCTGCGCATTTCGCGGGGGTCAATTTCCCCAAGAAAAAATGCCCGGACATTCCCCTGCCCGTTTTGGCCGTCCTGATCATTTTGATTTTCCGGATTTTCCGGATCAAAAGGCGCGCTATTTTCTGCACCGGGAAAATTTTCGCCCCACGGGATAAACCCGGGGGAAGGAAAGTCCGGCATGCGGTGGGAAATGTATTCTAAAACAGTAAGGCGTGTAAGACCTTGTTTTTCAAGGAAAAATGTAGCAAAGCAGTCTTCTTCCTCAAACAAAGAGGCCAGCACATCCCCACATTCCGCCTTTTGTTTGCCAGAGGCGCGCATTTGGCGCAAGGCGCGTTCCAAAACACGCTCTACAGCCACAGTTTGGGTTATTTCCCCATTTTGCTGCATTTCCTGTTCTGGGGAAAGGGTGGGTACATGGACACGCAAATAACTTTCCAAATTTTGGCGCAAAAGCCCAATATCCACACCGCAGCCTTCCAGTATGGTACGGCCCATACTTTCATGGCTCATAGCAAACAAAATATGCTCAAGTGTAAGAAATTCATGGTGACGCCGCCGCATCTCCATAACCGCAATGGCCAGCGCCTGCATAAGAGATCGGCCCATCATTCTTCTACCTCCATAGTGCATAAGAGGGGAAAACCGGCTTTACGCGCACGGCTGTGAACACGCAGCATACGGGTTTCCGCAATGTCTTTAGGATACACCCCGCACACACCTATACCTTTTTCGTGAACAGAAAGCATGATAGCCGCCGCTTCTTCCGCTGTTTTATGGAAAATATCCACCAGAATAAGAATAACAAATTCCATAGTGGTGTAATTGTCATTATGTAAAATCACGCGGTAAAGACGGGGCATTTGCAGCTCGTCTTCCACATGGATGGCAACATCCCCCTCAAGCTCCGGCGTATCTGTACCAGCGTCAAAATCCGGTGTAAAATCCGGCCCTTGGTCTGTTCCGGCATAGGGGGCCAAATCTGTTCCCGGGTCTTGCGCAAACTCTGGTTTTTCGGGCTGGCAAGCTTCCTGGCTCATACTCACTCCTTAAAAGTATCCCCGGCGCAAAGGGTCTTAATGCCCAAACACCGGGGAACAGACAATAATCAGGCGCTCTTGGGTCTATCCCTCTTTACAGGCCAGATGAAGGAAGCCACAACACCCCCTGCAAGCAGGATCATCACAATCGCAAGGTTCCATAATGCCGGGATATGGAAAAGAC
>CAZJOG010000046.1:0-13628 GCA_964547565.1 uncultured Desulfovibrionaceae bacterium | reverse complement strand
AGGGTAAATAATCCCCACGGTTTAATTGTCCAAAACCATCCGCATTCCATAAGCCGGGCGCAATAAGGCCGTTATTCACGCCTTCGTCCAAAACCTTGCTTATGGTGGTAAGAATTTGGTTAACCCCTGCGTCTGTTTGTGGAATTTTGGTTTTGCTTTGGTAGAGTAGGTTATAACATTCTGTTTGTATGGCGTTTTGTAGCCAGTCTAAACCATGCACCTCATCAAAAAATGCGCCATTTGCCATAACACCTTCCTGCAAAATGGCGCTGTCATTATCATAAGACACAAACACATTGCAGTTTTTACCAGCAAGGGCGTTTGCATGGCTTTCTTTTAACCCTTCTGCCACAATACCCGGTTCTTGTTTGAATTTGAGGGTGATAGTGCTGCGGTTGGCGTTAAAATTGACGGTAAACGCACGGCCTGCGGCAGAGCAAACAGCATACGGGTTTTGGCTGTACTGGCAAAATGTGCGAAGACGCAACAGAGATTTAAAGCGGGACGCTATATCATCTTCCACAGTAGCCGACAAAACACGGCTGTTTGTTGTGGTGACAAGGTATAGCCTGCTTTTGGCACTGGCTTCTATAAAACCAGAAACCGCGATATGCTCATCCTCCGCAATATTTTCCGCAAAAGTTAACCCGTACCATTCTCCGCTGTCTGTAAGCGCGGTGACACATTCCAAAGGTGTTTCCGCGTCCATACCCACTACAAGAGGCAACGCTAATTCTTGGGTTAAAGCCATACGGGAAGAAATATCTGTGCCTTCATCTTCTAAAGGTACAAGGTAGCCAAGTTCTTGCCCAGCGCCCGCGCTTGTGGTGGAGAATACAAAGTGATCAGCCTCCCACACACAACCTGCCCCTTCTGCCAGCAGTTCTGTTGTTATGACAGAAGCAATGCCATTCATATTGCTTTGACCTGTGAAGTCTAAGCCCGTTATGGCCACTTTTTGCTTGTTGATAAAAAGGCCAAAAGAGGCGTCTGTTATATTTGCCCAGCTTGTGGTTTCTGTTTCTGTTACAAGGCCACCTTTCAAATACGCGGGGCTTGCTGTTTTGACATAACGGCCTATGGCTAAAATAGAAGGGCGCGGACTTTGGCTAAAAAATAACTCTGCCGCTTTGTATTCCGGCGCGGAAATACCAAAATCTTCCGTTACACCCACAATGCCCGTGTAGTAGCGTATACGTTCCACGGGGTCTATAACAGGGGAAGAACCCGCTATACAAAGAACACCAAAATTACGGCGCGGCACGGCCTTGGGCTGTAAATTGACAGAAACATGGACTATGCGGTCTACGGATAATGAGGGTAAAACAGTTGACATAGGGGTCTCCTAAAGGGGTTTATTCTTCACGCCAGCAGGCGTGTGTGCAGGTTTTGCAACCAAGGAAAACATTACCCTGGTCAGAAGAAACATTGCCCTCTATTTTTTTGAGATTAAGCACAGCATGGGTGGAAGTGGTTTGTTGTTGTAAGGTAAGGGTAATGTCTACCCTTTCTTGCCATTGCAAAGCCACAAGGGCAGGTATGTGCACCATACTGCCTACCCTTGTAAGGGTAAGCCCGAAGGGGCGAAGAAAAGCATGGTTTTGTGGAATTTGCGCGCCAAGACGGAAAAGCCGCGCCGTATCTATTGCCGCTGGCCCGTAAAAAGAAAGCAAAACATCAAGGCTTTCATAAACACGCATTTCATCATGCCCTTCTGCTTCTGGCTTGTGCAAAATTTCCGCAAAACCTTGTGGGGTATGGCTTGTTATACCAAAGGCACACCATGTGACATTGGTTTTTGGTTCACGCGGTGCTTCTGTTTGCCAGCGTGGGCGCACAAGTTGCCCACAAAGCCCCGTTATGCCCGTTATAAAGCTTTGCAGGGCATCTTCTATACCTATGGAATTTGGGCTTGTTTGGGTGGGCGTTAAAAAGCCGCCGCTTGCGCTGGTGTTCATTTTTCTTCCTGTTCTGTTTCCGCTTGCGCTTTTTCCAGCACTGCCAAGGCCTTGGTAAAACCGAACCATTCTTCCACCAAAGAAACACGGTAGATATTGTCTTTGTGGTAAATACGGTCTGCTTTTGTGCTATCTTCCCCCACTTCACCCGCTGCCCCTGCGGTAAGCAAGGCGGGGGTAAAAATAAGGATGGCGGCTTTTAACCTGTCCGCTTCTTCCAAAACTTCCCGCTCTTTCCCCGGGGCAGGCTGTATATTGCCCCGTGCTTGAAAAAGCGTTTCTGTAAAATCCACACGGCCCTTTTCTGAAACAAATTCCACAATACGCCCATAGGTAAACGCGCAGCCACCAAGGCTTGGGTCTGTAATAAGTTCTTGTAAGTCTTTGTTTGTCACTTTATCACCATTTGTTTATTGCCGCGTTTGCGGATAACGTAGGTATGGGCTTTTAAGAGTTGCAGGGTATCCATAAGCGGGTTTATGGCCCCGCGCTCCCGCCGTGATTTTGCGTACTGCGCTATTTTTTCCCCTTTTTTATTTTCGCTTTCCCCAGTCTTTTTTCTGGCGTCTAAAGTTGCTTCTTGAAGGGGTGGCCACTCGTTATTACTAAAACGCGCCCGCACCGCGTTTTGCCCCAAAAGGCCAATTTTATTAAAGGCCGTTTCTACTGCATTTTCATTGCCCTCTAAGGCTTGTTTGGCTGCGCCTTTTAGAAGCTCCACCGTATCTGCCTTAGTATCTTCAATGCCAGGCAAAAGAGACGGGCGGGCGGGTATGTTTTTTTCTGGTACGCCTGTATTATGGATATACGAAAGGTAGGCGTTGCTTATGCCCGTTGCCCCTTCATTTTTACGGGCATCCTTATCTTCCGGCACACCTATAAAAACATCTTGCTCCGTAAGTGTGGCAACAGCTTTATGGATTTGGGAAAGGTTTTCCCGCATTTTATTGACGGAAAAAGCGGCCTTCATACAAGCAAACCCCCAACACCTACAAGCTGGACAAGCTGCCAATATTGTTTGCCGTAAATGGTGTCATTCCAGTGGCCAGCATTCAGGTTGCCCGTTGCGGCAGAGCCTGCCCTGCTTTCAGATAATGAAACCCCGCCTACTGTTTTGCTTGAACTTATAACAGCCCCCGCGGCGGCGGCTATGCCACCTGTGCCATCAACCGCTTTTGTGGCTTCTTTTTCAAGGGTAAGGTAATGCGCCACAAAAAGGCTTGTGCCTTCTGGCAAAAGCTCTTCCCACCTTTCAGCAGAAAGGCTTTTGCCAGCAAGGGTGAGGTAAAACTGCACGCGGGCATCCGAGAAAAGCTCCTCTGTAAACTGGGGGAAACTTTCCCTAAATTCCTGAACGGTTATTGATGGCATGATAGACATGGTAAGCCCTACATACCGTCTGCATAGGCAACGGTTTCTGGGTACACAAATTCCACTTCCCCCAGCCTGCCAAAATAGGTGGTAAGCTGGTGTATGCCACGGTATTCCACAGGGGTATGCTGCAAAGGCACAAGGGGGTAACGCACATACATTTCCCCTTTTGTATAGGCTATGGCGCGGTCTTTCTTATTTTCGCCACGCCCTTCAAGCCACTTAACGGGACGTATTTGCAAAGGGCGGCCGTTAATGCTGTTACACAAACATTCTTCTGTTACATACTGGAGTATACTTTTACTGCCCGCCGCTGTAACAGGTTTAACAAGTTTGGCGTACTTTTTAGGGGCTAAAAGCACATGGGTGGGGCAAAGGGCAAAGCCAGACTGCATCCAGGCAGCTTCTATAAGCCCGTTAATATCATCCAGAATTTGCTCTGGTGTAGCGGTTTGCCAAGTTTTTGTGACTATATTGGGCGTGATAGAAGGATTATTAACAAGGCCAGTTGCGCCAACCGCGGCATCGCCAATATACACCATTTCATCCACATCCATATTGTGCTTGAGTTTTAATCCCTCAAACTTTTGGGTATCCAAGGGCCGCCCAAGCTGTTCTGCCGCCATAAGTTCTGGCAGGGTAAAACCGAGCTGCATACCCCAAAGGCGCAATGGCGCAGGGGTTTTGGTTATATCAACATGTATGCCAGAAATTTCCGTGCTGGTGCCGCTTATCCAATTTTTGCCATTGGGGTTAATGCCCCCTGCGGCGGCAAAGCTGGTGTTGGTGAAGCTGGAGGCTTCATCCGCCATGCTGACATCAGAGCGCAAATCAATATCTCTGTTCCAGGAAACAGAAGCCAAGGGCATGTGCAGGGTTTTATCTAATCTTTCCAGTTCCCCCACCATAAACGCACCGGAGGCGTCTATTGTGTGACGGTCGTAAGTAAATGCCATGCTGTTCTCCTAAATATTAAAGGCAACTTCTGTGTTGCCGTTTTCATCCGCTTGCCCCATAAAAAAACAATTTGGCACAGCAAGGGTATTTTCGCCGCCTTCGCCATCGGGTACCGCTTCAAAGTCGCCCACGGCATGGCCAGAACCTGCTACAATGCGCACATAGACCTGGCCATGTTTGTTTGCCGTGCCACTTTTAAGAACAATAGCCATATAGCCACGGCGCAAAACACTTTGTTGGGTGTTGGGGGAGGCAAAACCGTCTTGGTTGCCCAGGCTGTCGCTTTGGGTTGGGTAGGAACGGGCAAGTAAACCGTAAATAGCTTCTGCGGTATCTTCTGCCCCAATAGGTTGCACGGTATTACCCACACATTTGACCAAAGCGCCAAAAGCTACGGGGGCAGTGCCAATAATGCAAGGTTCTAAGGTGGCGCTTGCCGTGCGTGTGATTGCACCCGCTATGCCTGCGGGCATTCTTTCTTTATAGGCTGCCATTATTTACCTGCCTTTTTATCGTGAAATTCACGGTTCATGCGGTTAATATCTGCCGGGGTAATGGCTTTGCCAAAGTCCTGCACACTTGCGCGGGTAAAGGCATCTGCCGTGCGGCTATTGTTTTTGCTACCTGCAACTTCAGAAGCTGCCATAAAGGCGGCGTCTAAGGTAAAACAATCCGCATTTTCAAGGGTTGAGCCACGAAGGCAGGCGTCTACTGTGCGTTTAATGGCGGCATCACGCATAGCAGTGCGCAGGGCATTACGCTTGACCGCACAGGCAGAATCGCCCACGCGGGCGCGTAAGGCGGGCGCAAGTAAATTGGCGCGGTTTACGGTATCCGCATCCGCTGCTTTTTTACGCATGGCGCGGTCAGTGGCTTTTTTTTCACAGGGAGTATCTTCATCCAACGAAGCGGCTTCTTCATCTTCTGCTTTGTTTTCCGTTGGGTCTTCATCAGCAGTAGGGTCTTCGTCCCCTGTTTGTTCCTCTGCGTCTTTTGTGCCGCCTTCAAGCATACTGCGCATAAGCAGGGTGAGTTCCTCTACCTTGGTAGCAAGGGCAGCAAGTTGGGTTGAGGCTTCTGTATTATCGGTTGCCTGTTCCCCTTCTTTTTTTGCCGTGCCTTCTTCTGCTATGGCTTCGTCCATAGCTTTTTTGACTTTGGGATTGCCCATAATGCGGTCCCAAAAACTTGTTTTTTTGTTTGTCATAGTTGGTTCCATGTCCTTAATGGCGCACCGTGCACCGCAACGTCCGTGCGGCACAAGTGCTAAGTGGTTGCCTATAATATTTGTTTGTTTGCCTGTACCCGCCGCTACTTCTTCATAGTCTGCGTCATACCCGCAGGAGACCTCCCGCAGTTCCCCGCTTTCTATGCGCTTAATGGCTTCCTTGTTTGTCACCAGTAAATCTGCCAGCAAAAGGTCTGATTCTTCTCCCGCCCCGCGCCTTACATGCAAAACAAGGCCAACGGCTAACTCTTGCCAGTTTTCGGGGGTCACAAAGCTATCAGGGTGTTCAAGGGTAAGAGGTTTGCCCTCAAAAGAAGCCATAGTTTCTGGTGCAAAAACATCTGCCTCCAGCCTGTATACCTGCACAATTTTGCCGTGGGCGTGTTCTGCTATTTCCTCCGGTACTTCCTCTGGCAAATATTCCATAAGCCCTGTACGGGCTATGGGTACAGATACGCACAAAAGGTAACCTTCTGGTGTTTTGTGCCTATGGGCAGATATTTGGCTTGTTGTGTAGTAGCGCATAAAAACAAAATACCAAGGACGCAAAAAAAGGGCATACTGAACTATTTCAGTATGACCTTTGGCCGTTCCTTGTTCGCCTATATGCGAGCTGTGCAAAGCCCAGCTCGCGCTCACGCGTCACTCAAAACTCGCTACGCTCGTGTCTGCGACGCCTAAGGAAATCTCCTCTTCGGAAGGGACACCCCACCCCTATTTATGAACGTTTATAAACAGGCAAGGCGGCGCGTAAATAGCAGGCAGGCCGCAAAGTGCGCTTTATAGCAAAAACGCCCCACAAGGCATTGTGGCGCGTTTTTTTGAAGCGACATTTTATAGGGGTACACGCTCGCACTGACTGGCTTCTACCGTGAGCTGGACAGAGACAAAATCTTCTGGGTCATTTGGGTTATTAAACTCCATAAACTCTACTTCGTATGCTTCCCCATCTCCAAACACCAAAACAACTGTGCCTTCTGTACCTACGGGTAACGGAACAATGTTGTTTTTATCAAATACATCCGTCCCTTCCAGAGGTACTGTTAGACGTACAGGGTCTAGCTCTTCTATTCTATGGGGTGTTTGGGTACTCATGGTCTAACCTTACTTTCTTTGGGGATATAGCAGGTCACAAGCTGTGGGTTTGTGCTACGCTTGCCGTTGTTTGTTTTATATATCCAGCTTGTTTTTACGTCAACAGTTTTGCCGTTTGGCCCCGTTACTGGCACAAAAACATTAAAATACTCTCCCCATTTTTCTGCTTTATCTGGTACGGCGGGTAAATGGGGCAAAAGTGCCATTATTTGCGTTTCTAAAAGCTGTGCATGTTTTTTTTCCATCCCCAAAAGTTCTTTAAACAAAACCGCTTTGCTTTTTGCTTTGGGGTTCGTAGAATTTATATCCAGCGCGTAATGGGTAAGCTTTTGTGGCAAAAAAACAGCGCGGTTTACATTGGGCAAGGGGTCATCTTCTTTATGCAGAATAACGCGAGAAGTGGGCTCTTGTTCCCATTTTGTAAAAAGCTGTTTTTCCCCTGTTTTTTCTTCCTGTGCCCTTGTGGGCAAGGCGGGTTTATACACGCCTTTTTCTGTTTCCCGTGGCACGACTGGCTCAGGGTAACAGCGACAATTAGGGAACTCCCCTGCGTGGCCTGTCATACCGTCAAGTGTAGGCGGTTTATCCCACGGCACAAAAACCCCTTCCATAGCGCGGTGGCTGCTTCTTGTATCCCCGTCTTTTGCGGTACGCCATATATAGCCCCGAGAACCTACGGTTTCTGCCCGCGCAAGGGTAAGGGCGGTGCTGGCTTTGCTTACTTCTGTTCTGGCTATTACCCTTGCGCGGGCGTCGCTTACTTCCCCAATATGGGCTATAGACCCCGCTAAATCTTCTGCCCTTGTGCCTGTTACCATACTTTCTTTGACCAGGCTTGCCACTTCATCCGCCGCACCTATAACTACAGAACGGATTAACCGCATATTTTCCGCAATGCGGGTTTGCACGGCCTCCCCTATGCGCGAGCCATTGAGTAGCCTGCGCATGTCTACACCCGCCCTGTTTGCGACACTGCTCCATGCTTGCACGTTTTTGCGGTTCACGCTCGCCACCATATTGGCGGCACTTTGTTTTGCCCAAGGGGTAACAAGGTCTGCGTATTGCCGAAGCAGCTTTTCTGCACCTTCTAAATCACCTAGAGTAGGGGGCGCGGTGGCAAGCAGTGTTTTTACTTGCCCCGCTACACTGCGCAAATTGCGTTCGTAGGCTTTTTCTGCGGTTTGGGAAGCTTGCCATGCGCCTGTTGTATTGGCTTCTTTGGACACATCTGCCCAAGACCAGCTTTTTTCCCAAGCAAAGAGATTTTGCGTTTTAAGCGGCGCAGTTGGGTTATTAAGCTCCATATCTTGTCCCGTAGCTTGCCCCAAAAGCCGCGCCTTCCGGCACTGGTGGCGCAATATCTTCCTTTTTGGCTTCTTCAATAGCCGTATCATCAATAGCCGTAAAGCGGCCTGTTACACGGCTTGCGTCCCTAAGTTCCGCAAGTGCCTGTGCCTTGCCAATAATACCCGCGCCTGAAAGACCTGCCACACTTTGGGCGTCTGCCGTGGCTATCTGGCTTTTTTCTAATTCTGTAGGGGCGTAGAGGCTTCTAAATTCAAAGGTAAACCCCTCAGGCAGGGCTTTGCCCCAAAGATGGCGGGAAAGCACGGCGTACAGCGTATTATAGGCAGGGCGCAAATCGTCCTCATTTTGCGTGAGTATGGTATCGTAATACATACGCAAATCACTTTCCCCTGTTGAAAATCCTTTGGAGGACTGCCCCAAAAGCCGCACAAGGGGTATACCTGTACCGCCCGATATTTGTTCCGCAAAGGCTTGCAAACCTTCGTATATGCCTGCAAAAGTCCAGCCATGCGTGCTAAACGTATCGTTTTTGTCTAAAAGGGTTATACCTTCATTACTTTGCATCTGGCGTATCATGCCAAACATTTTCATAAGCGCTTGTTCACTTTTGCCACCTGCGGACAAAATATCCCTGAGCCTTTCTACGCCTATTACCCGCAAAAAACTTTTGTACAGCAGGTTTGCCGCGCCGTGTGTGGCGGAATCCAACGCTAAAATGCGGTCATACACCCTTTCTACCACAGACGCACCCCAGTATTGTTCCGCTATACGCTGGTTGCGTGGTAAATCTATGCCAATAAAGCGTATAGCACGGCTGGCGTGGATTGTTTGACCTGATAATCCCTCCCCGCTGTTAACTGTGTAATACGCGGGGTAACCCAGCATAGGGGAAAGTTCCGTAATAACTTCTGTGGACGGGCGTACTTGGTGCCTGTCCAGCACATACAGCCCCTTAAAACTGCCCTGTGTTATGCTTTCAAAATCAAGGGGGTTTGCAACATCCTGCCCGTCTATAAGCAAAATGGCTAAAGAACCGCCATACAGCCGCGCCCACTTAAGAGCATCCGTTAGCCTGCCGGGTATGCCATGACTGCGAAAGGCACGGGAAAGTTCGTCTATTTCGCTTGGGGGCATTTGTGTTTGTATATCCACCCCGCAGCGCACCATGTCTTCCGCCACCACTTCCACCGCGCGGCCTACCACCCAAGAGGTGCGGTACATATCTTCCAATTCCACAGGGTTTAGACGTTTGCCCGGTGCGTAGCCGCTTTTGGCTAATAAATTATCTTGCCCAAGGCCAAGGCGGGCGGCAAAACTATCAAATCCATCAAAAAATTGTTTGTTGTTTTGGTAATCTCGTCTTCTTCCCATATTTATACCCCATCAAAAAAAGTATTGCTGAAAAAAAATAGTTGGATGGGCTGTTTCTCAATAGAGGAGTTTTGGCCTTCCAGCGAGAAAACCAAGCTTTTTACGACGGGCGTGTACTCTTCGGTACTCGCCCAGAGTGAAAAGTGAAGGTTGACGAAGCTGGAAGACAAAAGAACCTGTTGAGGAACAAGCCCTAAGCCAAAGCCTCCCACACAGATAGCCCGTGCGCTTTTAAATACCGTAATGCTTGGGTCATAGCGTCCACCTGATCATCATTTGCACCTGCTGGAAAGGTGATAACTTCTTCCACAAAGTCTTTTACCCAAGGTGCATAACTATCTTCTGGAATAAACACATTTTTGCCCGCCCAAAGCGGGGTAACCGCATACGCACGGGCAACCTTAGAGCCGTCTGGCTGTATGGGGATAAGCCCCGGCACTTCTTCCTGTAAGTCGTCCATAACAGCAGGGCCGTTGGCTTTGTCTTCAATAAGTACCCCAAGGGCTTTAGGATACTGGGCAACCATTGTGCGCACGGCTGCCTTGCTGGCTGTGTAGGATAACCGCGCCCTTACTTGGTGCAGTAAATAGTATTGTACGCCCGTACGCGCCCACACCTGGCCAACAACGTAGTCGCTGGTGTCTGTCCCCTTGAAGGTCATGTCCCACGAAAGAATAGTTTCTTCAAAAAATTCCGGCAAATTGCCCGTATTCCACCGCTGTAGCCAATTTTCCTGAAAAATAGCCCCGCCCTCTGGCACGGGGCGCTGCTGGTAAAGGGCACTCCATTGCGTGGGAGAAAGGGAAGCCTTGGTTTCCAAAAGCTTTTCTAATGGGTGCAATTCTGGCACTAATGCTTGCCCAGCCTCACTTATGGCGGGGAAGGTAAGAATTTTTGCCCGCGGGTTGTTTTTGGCCACAACGCCCGCTAAATCATCTATTGCCCAGCGTGTGGCCATGATAATATGGCCGGAGCATTTGGAAAGGCGAGTAAGAAAGACGGTTTCGTACCACCTTTGTATATTGCGCTTGACGGTGGGGGAGCGGGCTTCCTCTTCATTTTTTATGGGGTCATCAATAATGCCAATATCTACAGATTTTCCCGTAAGCGGGCCGCCCACGCCAGCGCACACATAATAGCCCTTGTGGCCGGGAATATCGAACCTGTCAGAATTACGCAGGGACTGCCCTTCCATAGTGACCACCCGCTTAGGGTTGAGTTTTATGGCGGGGAAAAGCGTGCCGTAGTTTTCATCCATCATGATACGCTGCACATCACGGTTCATGTCCCGTGCTAAATCTGCCGCGTAGGAACAGGCAGCTATACGGAAATGGGGGTAAAGCCCAAAAATATACGCAGGGAAACGGCGGGAAATAAGTTCACTTTTGCCGTGTTGGGGCGGGGCAGATAAAAGAAGAATAGGGCGGCTGCCTTCTACTACTTCTCGCAAAAATTGGTCTAAAGCCTCGCACACCGCCATAGAAAAGGCGCTGTGGGTGTACCCCGAAAAAGTGAAGGCAACAAAAGCCGCAAAAGAACGGCGGGCGCGTTCTGCCTGCAAAAGACGCAGTTTGCGCTCTTCTAAGGCAGACTGGAGAAGTTGTGGGGTGCTATCCTTTTGAGAGCTCTGCAATTTTTTGTTCCAATTCTTTATCAGTTAACTTCTTTAGGTCTGAAGCGTTGCCTAATTGTTCTATTCTTGCCATTACCTCTGCCTCTACCTTTTTACGCTCTTCTTCCCGTATGCGTTTGGCAAAGTCCTGCTCTAAGTTCATTGCCTGCGCAAGGTCACGCACGGAGCGGGTTATTTTGCTAATTTCTGCCGCGTCAAATTCGGCATTTGGGTTGTTTATTTTACCTTTCATGGCTTTAAAAACAAAAGAACGCAGCATTTCCACTAAGATGCGTCCTTGTTCACTTTCCACACTCCCTGGCCCCAGTTCTTGGGCAATGCCACGGGCAATTTCTCTGCTTTCCCTAAGGGCGGCAATGGTTTCTTTTTCGCTTGACACATAACGGCCTATGGAACTGCGGGAAGGGGCGTTTTCTATGTGGTCTGCTACAAATTGGTGCAGTTCATCCAATGTAAGGCGGTCTTCCATAACAAGTTTATCCAGTTCTTTAAGCAAAGCTGGGGGAAGCAAGGTTTTGACGGAGCTTTTTCTGGTCATATTTTGCCCCTTTAATCGAGTGGAGGAAATTGCACGCCTTCTACCCTGCGTGTGCCTTTGGCAGTTTCACGCCCTGCGCCTGTAAGACGAAACGCTGGCATAGAACCAATATGCGCCATTGTGATAAGCCCCGCTTTACGCAAAAAATCCGCATCTGCGGCTATATCATCGCTGTTTACCCGTAAAAGGTACGTTTCTAGCGCAAGTTGTAAAAGGGAGGAAGTCATACACTGGTCTGGTTCGTCCAACAGAAAAACCAGTATGGCTAACCGCCGTTTTTCTGTCATTTTTTGCGCTAATTCTTTGCTATTTATGTTATTCATTATTCCCCTCTTTTGAGTGCTAGTCTGTCAAAATTGTTATTAAGCCGCTCCATTGCGGCAAGCTGGCCTTTCATTTGGGCGGCACTTTCTTTTTGCAAACCACGCAGTTCCTCAAGCCCCAGTTCAAGGCGGTGCAAGGAGGTAGCAGTTGGCATATTGGTGATGGTGGTATCCAGTTTAAGTATAGTTGTGGCAAGCCCTGTAATGGTTTCTTCCTGCCTTGCTTGCAGTTTGTTCATGTTTTCTATGGTGGTATCAAATTCCGCTCGGCTTACAAACCGCTGGCTCATGTGCCACAAGACAAAACCAACAAGCACCGTGACTGCCAGCGACAAAATATTCCAGTATTCGCTTATCATTTCTAAAATGTTCATGGTGTAACCCCCTGCGCTTCGTAGCAGGTGATACTGGCAAGTAGCGCTTGTATGTATTGCCGCAAAATATCGTCCCTTTCTAGCAAAATTCCTACATTAAACAGACCGTCTAAGGGTAAATTGGCATTTAACAACGGCAAAAAAGGGGCTTCTGGCGCAGGGCAAGTAGCGCTTTGTATAAACACAGGGGCAGGGGTTTGAGATGAGGGGGCAGAAGCCGCGCAACCTGTTAGGCAAAGCAGGCTATAAAGGCCTATTAAGGCGTAAAATCGCCTTTTCGCGTGTGGCATTATCCACTACCTCCTGTTTTTCTTCTTGTGTTCGCTCCTGTATTATGCTTTGGCGCAAAATTTCTTCCCTTTCTTTGCTTGCAACCCTTGCTGTATTTTCCCTTGCAAGGCATTCCTTCACCTGTGTTTGCAGAGCCAAAACTTGCGGGTTTACAGAGTTCGCAAGGGCTTGCCAGATTTTTACTTCCTGCATGGCGTTTTTAAGCTGCTCTTTTGTGGTGTTGTGGTTCGCTTTTTCTATACTGAAGGCAGCATAGACAAGCAAAAAAAGCACAATGCCAGAAACTAGAACGGTTATAAAAGCATTTTTCATTTTATCGCCTTGTTTCCACTTTATGGGCTTTTTGCATGGCAGGTATACCCTTTTCACAAAGGGCGCGTTCATCCGCCCGGCGGCGTACAAGGCCGGGTAAAATTTTGCCACCTGCCCTGTTCCACATTTCTATGGCGGCACACGCACCGTCATAATCCCCCGCCTTATACTTGCGCACCACAGTAGACTTACAAAATGCCCCAGTGCCAATATTGTACGCAAGGCTTACAAAAGCGGCTGTCATTTCTGGGGAGCTTGTTACATCTGGTGCGCAAGTAAGCACGGGTTCTGCGTGGGCTACAAGCTGGCGCTCTAATGATTGCAGGCACTCTTCACGGCTGTAGCTTGCGCCTGGTATGGCCATTTTAGGGTTTGTATCGCCATAACACACGGTAGCAATACCCACAGGGTCTAAGTAGGTGGTAAGCACCTCCCCTTCGTGCGCGGGTACTGTGGCAAAAAGTATTGCCGCCGCACCTGCGCCTACAAGGGCGGCAAGTGCAGCAGGTTTTTTTTTATCTTTTTGTTTTACAGGCATATTTTCCCTTTTTATAAAAGTGAACATTGCTTTTGTTTTGTTTCCTGCACCTGACTTGCCAGAAAATAAACGTAGCGTTCCGTTACGCCACATTCTGCGGCAATATCCCTTTTAGGCTTGCCCAGTTCCAGCAGGTGAAAAATACGCTCTTTATGCGGCTCCCGTTTACCATTTGGAATGGTGATATATTGCCCCGCAAATACCGCACAAAGCGCCACACCACCCTTTAGGCCCACAATTTTTGCAAGTTCATGCGCGGGGTTTATAGTTTTGGGTACATACAAAGACAGGCCACCCTTTACTTTAGCAAGGGTGGTAGCGGCGTCTTGCC
>CAZJOG010000045.1:0-13785 GCA_964547565.1 uncultured Desulfovibrionaceae bacterium | reverse complement strand
GCTTATCCGCGGTGTACCCCTTACTGTACAACTTATGGTCATTTATTTTGGCCTTCCCTCCCTTGGTATTTATTTTGAACCCTACCCCGCGGCTGTGCTTAGTTTTATTCTCTGCACAGGGGCGTATCAGTCGGAATATGTACGCGGCGCGCTTTTAAGTATCCGTCAGGGGCAGATAAAAGCGGCAGAAGCATTGGGTATGTCCCGCCTGCAAACTATTGTTTCCGTTATTATACCGCAGGCAGTAAGGCGTGCGCTACCCGGCTGCGGGAATGAAATTATTTATCTGATAAAATACAGCTCACTGGCGTACATTATCACCTGCATAGAACTTACGGGAGAAGCCAAGGTGCTGGTTTCCCGCACATTTATGCCTACAGAAGTGTATCTTATCACGGCATTTTATTATCTTTTTCTGGTCAGTCTGGCAACGTGGATACTAAGCACTCTGGAAAAAAGAACCGCTATCCCGGGCTTTGGCAAACCTGTAAAATAACCCCAAACAGCCCTATACAACGCTTTATGGCGCACAAGGCCCTTGTTAAATAACCCTTTCCCCCAAAAGCAACCATGGTACCACAAAAAAATATACGCAATTTCAGCATTATAGCGCACATTGACCACGGTAAATCCACTCTGGCAGACCGCATTCTGGAAATAACCGGCCTGGTGAGTGACCGGGAAAAGCGCGACCAATACCTGGACAGAATGGATCTGGAAAGGGAGCGCGGCATCACCATTAAAGCCCAGAGTGTGCGTATTCCTTACAAACACAAAGGGCAGGACTATATCCTGAACCTTATTGATACCCCGGGTCACGTGGACTTTAACTACGAGGTTTCCCGCTCCCTTGCCGCATGCGATGGGGCATTGCTTGTGGTAGACGCCACACAGGGTGTAGAAGCCCAAACACTTGCCAATGTGTATCTGGCCTTAGACCATAACCATGAGATTATCCCTGTTCTTAATAAAATTGACCTTCCCAGCGCAGATGTGGAGCGCGTAAAAGCAGAAATTGAAGAAACTATTGGGCTTGACTGTTCTGCCGCTGTGCCTGTTTCCGCAAAAACAGGCATGGGGGTAGAAAATGTGCTGGAAGCCATTATTGAACATTTGCCTGCACCCAAAGGGGATGCCAACGCGCCCTTAAAAGCTCTTATTTTTGATAGCTGGTATGACCCCTACCAGGGTGTTGTGGTGCTTTTCCGTATGATGGATGGCATTATCCGAAAGGGCGATAAAGTGCAGCTTATGGCAACCGGCGCCCAGGGTACGCAATACGAAGTGCTGCGCCTTGGTGTTTTTTCACCAGAAGCGCAGGACGTGCCGGAACTTTCCGCAGGGGAAGTGGGATTTTTATGCGCCAATATTAAACAACTTGGTGACGCCAAAGTGGGCGATACCATTACGCTAGCTTCCCGTCCGGCAGAAGAACCTGTACCCGGCTTTAAAGAAGTACAGGCTATGGTGTTTTGCGGGCTTTATCCTACAGAACCTTCCGAATACGAAAACTTAAAAACCGCGCTGGAAAAACTGCAACTTAATGACGCGGCTTTTTCGTGGGAGCCGGAAACCTCGCAGGCTCTTGGGTTTGGCTTTCGCTGCGGTTTTCTTGGTCTTTTGCATATGGAAATTATCCAGGAAAGGCTGGAGAGGGAATTTGAGGTAGAGCTTATAGCCACGGCCCCGTCTGTTATTTACAAGGTAGACACCACAGACGGCGCTACCCTGATGATAGATAACCCTTCCAAACTGCCGGATGCAGCTAAAATAGAAACCCTGTACGAACCTTTTGTGCGTATTGATATACATGTACCCGGGGAATTTGTTGGCAATGTCTTTAAACTTTGCGAAGAAAAACGTGGTATACAAAAAAACCTGCATTACCTTACGTCCAACAGAGTGGTCATTACCTACGAAATACCTTTTGCAGAAATAGTGTACGACTTTTTTGATAAACTAAAGTCAGGCACAAAAGGGTATGCGTCTATGGACTATGAACCCATAGACTACCGCGCCTCCGATCTGGTAAAACTGGATATTATGCTTAATGGTGACGTGGTAGACGCCCTTGCTGTCATTGTCCACAGGGAAAAATCGTATGCCTATGGCCGCGCCCTTACCAGTAAACTGCGCCGCACCATACCCCGCCAGCTTTTTGAAGTAGCCATACAAGCAGCCATAGGGCAAAAAGTTATCGCGCGGGAAACTGTTTCCGCCTTCCGTAAAAACGTCACAGCCAAGTGTTACGGGGGTGACATCACCCGTAAACGTAAGCTTTTGGAAAAACAGAAAGAAGGCAAAAAACGCATGAAACGTATGGGCAATGTGGAATTACCGCAGGAAGCGTTTTTAGCGGCCTTAAAAGTAGGGGATGAATAGGGGCTTGACAAATCACCACCTGCACTCTATTCTTTACCCATAGACATTATCTTTGTTGGGCAGACTTCTGTCTGAACAACGCAGTCTATGGCCCCGCGAGGGGCCATAGTTATTTTGAGGCTATGGGATGTATATTTGCTATGTAGACGAGAGTGGTGACTCAGGTACTTTCAGAGCAAGCGACCCCCTGCTTAACCCATTTTTTATCATTCTAGGATTGTTTATCCATCAGTCCTATGTAAGACCTCTTACAAAGGATTTTTTGGATATAAAAAATGTATTTTTTCCAAAACACTTTCCAAACACTACCACACGCCTTGATCGCATTCTTGTTGAAATAAAAGGGAATGACCTGCGCAAACACTTGCGCGAGGAGAACAGAAGAAACTGGCAAAACACCATTGGTTTTTTGGATGCCACCTTGACACTTCTTGAGCAGTACCACGTGCAATTGCTAGGAAGAATACTAGTGAAAGATCCCGATCGTGTAAATAATGATGTTGGGGTATATGGCAGAAGCATGATGCATATTTATGAGCATTTTAACGCTTTTTTATCACCTCTGAATGAAACGGGGATTATCATAGCAGATAGCAGAAGAAAAGCTCAAAATACCAAGGTTTGCCACACAATTTTTACACAAATGCATCAGACAAGGGGAAATAAATATCCAAATATTGCAGAAATTCCTGTCTATGCCCCATCAAATAATTTTGCTATGATACAATTGGCAGATATACTTTGCTCTGCAACACTCTTTCCTATGGTCTCAGATGTTTATAACGAACATTTGCAGGCAAATGTTCATATCTCAACACAATATTCCATTGTTCGGGAAAGATATAAAGAAAGAATAAAAAATTTGCAATATATGTACCAAAATGACGACGCAAAATGGGTGGGAGGCCTTCTTGTTTCCGATGCCACTTCTCTGCAAAGAAAAACAAGTTTACTTTTCCGATGACAGTATCGTTTTACGTTATTCCTGCAAAAATACAGGTTACCTATGCTCACCATACTAGATTATAAAGCCGGCAACCAGACCAGTGTACAGCGCGCCTTCCATTCCATAGGTGTGGAAACTGTTATAAGCGCAGATCCTGCCTGCATAGAAAAGTCCGATGGTCTTATTTTTCCCGGGGTTGGCGCCGCAGGACAGGCTATGGGGCTTTTACAGCAAAGCGGGCTGGAAGCCAGCATGCGGCGTGTTATAGAAAAAGGCACGCCCCTTTTAGGTATTTGCCTTGGCTGCCAGATTTTGCTGGAATACAGCGAAGAAGGCCCTACACAAACACTGGGCGTATTACCTGGTTATGCCGCCCGTTTTACCCCAGAACTTACAGACCAGGGCAAAGCCATACGCATACCCCACATGGGCTGGAACACGCTTTCTTTCCATACGCCCGATGATCCGCTTTTTAAAGGCCTTTCTGAAAAAGACTCCTTTTATTTTGTCCACAGTTTTTACCCAAAACCCGCGCCGGAGCTTTGCCTTGCCACCTGCACCTATGGCCTGCCTTTTGCCGCGGTTTTTGGCCGCAAAGGTCTTTGGGCCGTACAATTTCACCCGGAAAAAAGCGGGCAGCCGGGCTTAAAACTGCTCGCCAATTTTGCCGCTTACTGCGGCCTGCAAACAAACGCACAAACGGAGGGCGCATGTTAAGTACCCGTCTTATCCCATGCCTGGATGTGCGAGATGGAAAACTCACCAAGGGTGTACGTTTTGAAGGCAATCTGGATATCGGTGACCCTGTGGAAACAGCCCGCCGCTATTATGAACAGGGCGCGGACGAAATTGTTTTTTATGATATAACTGCCTCCCACGAGGGCCGCGGCATTTTTCTGGATGTGGTGGAACGGGTGGCTTCCAGTATTTTTATCCCTTTTTGCGTAGGCGGTGGTATTTCCACTGTGGCACATATGCGGGATGTTTTGCTTGCGGGTGCGGAAAAAATTTCCATCAATTCTGCGGCTATTAAAAACCCCGCTCTTATTTGTGAAGGTGCGGAAGCTTTTGGCTCGCAGGCTATTGTTGTAGGCATGGACGTAAAAAAAGTGCCTGTTTCGCCCACCCTGCGATCTGGCTATGAAATGGTTATCCATGGGGGCCGCACCCCAACAGGTTTGGACGCTATTGCCTGGGCCGCGGAATGCGAAAAACGCGGCGCAGGGGAAATTTGTGTTAATTCCATTGACGCAGATGGCACAAAAAACGGGTATGAACTCACCCTGACGCGCGCCATAGCGGACACAGTCCGTATACCTGTCATAGCATCCGGCGGGGCCGGCAAACCGGAACATCTGGTAGAAGCTGTCACACAGGGCCATGCCGCCGCCCTGCTTGTCGCGTCTATTGTCCATTTTAACGAATACTCCATAGTATCCCTTAAGCAGTTTATGCACAATAACCATGTACCCACACGCCTTGCGTGGTAATACGAGAGAGTTATGCCCCGCCTTTTTTATCCCTGTCTGCGTTTTTTGCCCCTTGCTCTTGTGCTTTTTCTTTCAGGCTGCGGCACAGGTACTTCTCTTCAGCCGGAAAACCCTGAAATTGGCCTCTCTTCCGTGCAGGACCATATCATTTTCCCGCAGGACCTTGCCGCCTATATCACCAAAAGCGCCCCGCTTATCTCTATGGCAGAAAGCCAGCAACAAGATGCCGAGTATAATGCTCTCTTTTTTTCCACATGGGATGTGGACAGCCCCACCAAGGGCCACAAAGCATTTTTTCAGGCAGAACTGGACAGAACTGGCAATAAACGTGGCTACGCAGAAAACCTGAAGCCCTGGACAGAAAATAACTGGCAGGCTCTTGTGTATAACGCGGACTGGAAGGCCATGCCCACCATGATGTCCCCTGCTATTACCGTGCGTCCCACAGATTTGCGCCTTGCGCCCACCAAAAAGCCCCGTTTCCCGGACATCACCCGTCCTGGGGAAGGGTACCCGTTTGACGAATTTGAACAAAGCGCCCTGCCCATTGGGCATCCGCTTATGGCCTTCCATAAAAGCCGCGATGGCGAATGGTATTATGTGGAAAGTTCCCTTGTCTCCGGCTGGGTTCCTGCGCAGGATATAGCCTTTGTAGACACAAAATTTATGGAAACCTGGCAAAAAGGCCATTTTGCCGCGTTAATAAAAGATAATGTGCCTCTTTTGGGTGGGACTACCCACGGCAATATTGGCACTATACTGCCCCTAGTACGCAAAGGGGCAGACCTGACCGTGCGTGTACCTGTGCGCGATATAAATGGCCGCGCCCGTATGGAAAACAGCCTTCTCCCGGATACACAGGCCGTGCAAAAACCTTTGCCCCTGACAGAAGAAAATCTGGCGGCAATTGGCAATCAAATGCTCAACGAACCCTATGGCTGGGGTGGACTTTTGGAAAACAGAGACTGCTCACTCACCATGCGGGATTTATACACCCCTTTTGGTATCTGGTTGCACCGTAATTCCCGCGCGCAGGCAAAAACAGGGCAGGTTATCCCACTGCCCAACCTGCCAGATGCCCAAAAAGACCGCTTTATTCTGGAAAATGGGGTGCCTTTTGCCAGTCTGCTTTTTTTGCCTGGCCATATCACACTCTACATAGGCCAATACCAGGGTAAGGCCGCCATATTCCACAATATGTGGGGTGTGCGTACTATTGAGCCAGATGGAAAACGTAATGGCCGCCATGTGGTAGGCCGTTGCTCCATCACATCCACCAGCCCGGGAAAAGAACTGCGGAATGTTGCGCCAGAAGGTCTGCTTATCAAGCGCATGGAAACCTTAACGAATATCACCCGCTAGGTTTATTTCCCGTATGTTTACATTTTACTGCCAGACCTTTGGCTGCAAAGTCAGCCAGTACGAAACCCAAAGCCAGCGCGAAAACTGGCTGGCGCTTGGCGGCAAAGAACTGGATAGCCCAGAGGGTGCGGATGTGCTTTTTCTGGCCACATGCGCCGTAACAGCAGAAGCTGTCAGCGATGCCCGGCAGGTAAGCAGAAAGTACCATAAAGAATACCCACAGGCCCGACAAATTATCACAGGTTGCGCAGCCACGGCCGCCCCCGGGGACTTTACGCTGCGCGAGCACACAGATTCCCTTGTCCCCCAGACAGAACGGCATATTCTGCTTAACCACCACCCGCTCTATCAACCCGCGCTTTTGCCAGCCCCTTCCCTTGCTCCCCCCCTTGTTCCCCTTGTCTATCCGCCCTTTTGTATACAGGGCTTTAAGCGGGCGCGCCCTGTGCTTAAAGTGCAGGATGGTTGTTCCCACAAATGCACATACTGTATTGTGCCTTTTACGCGCGGCCATGCCCGCAGCCGGTCTGTGGAAGAATGTGTGGCAGAAGCACGGGGGCTTTTGCTTGCCGGCCACAGAGAGATAATGCTTTCCGGCATTAATCTGCGGCAATACCACCACAATACACAAGATTTCTGGGATTTGATCCAGGCACTGGATACGGCTTTGGCAACAGAATGGGGGGCAAACAGTACAAACAAACCCAACCCGCAACAGACACAGCAGGCGCGCCTTCGCATAAGCTCCCTCGACCCTGCACAACTTACAGAAAAAGGGCTGGAAACATTAGCAAACACCCGCATGTTATGCCCGCATTTGCACCTTTCCCTGCAAAGCGGCAGTGCTGACGTGCTGGCGCGTATGGGCCGCAAACACTACACCCCGGACTTTCTTTTGGAAAAAGTGGCCAAAATACAAACATTCTGGCCACTTTTTGGCCTTGGGGCAGATATTCTTATGGGCTTTCCGGGAGAAAATGCGCAAGAAGTGGCGCAAACCCTCCAACTTGTGGAAGATTTGCCCCTCACATACGCCCATGTATTCCCTTTTTCTGTCCGGCCAGGCACACAGGCAGCCAACCTGCCCGGGCATTTGTCCAAAAAACAAAAACAGGAACACGCACGCCTTGTCAGAGAAAAAGTGGAGCAAAAACAGCAGACTTTTTTAGAAAAACTCTGCACACTCCCCTATGTGGAAATAGCCCCCACACCAGAAAAGCACATGGCAGAAAAAACCACCCCCTCCCTTGTTTCCGGCCTGAGTGAATACTACACAGAATGCCGCCTTGAGCAGGTGTTTGCCCCATCCCCCAGCCCCATGGCGCTTGTGCGGGCAAAACCTGTACGTCTGGAAGGCACAACTTTGGTGTGCGGCATAACTCCATAACCGGAACATGGGGCAATGCCCTGCTGTATCTTTGAAAAACAGGCAAAAAAACGCTTGCATCTCGTCTTAAGAAAGGCTATCTTCCCCGAGTGGAGAGGTGTCCGAGCTGGCCTAAGGAGCACGATTGGAAATCGTGTGTACTCAAAAGGTACCGGGAGTTCGAATCTCCCCCTCTCCGCCAGAACACTGTTTTTATTAGCCTCCGGTTGACGTCACATGTCGCCGGAGGCTTTGTTTTGTAAGGGTTTGTTGTCGCCGCTACAGCCATGCCCCAAGAGCGTATAGCAACAAAAATGGAGCACTGTTTTTAGTGCTCCATTTTTGCGTAACCAATTGGTTTTATTGATAAATGGCGGAGAGGGTGGGATTTGAACCCACGTAGGAGCTACTAACCCCTAACCCGATTTCGAGTCGGGCGCGTTACGGCCGCTTCGCTACCTCTCCGTGGTAAGGCCGGCTTTGTGTGCGCCTGCCTGAATATTAGGTCTGTGAGGCCTGGACAAGGCCTTGCCCTTGCTTTTTTCGTTTGGACAATCTACAAAGACCTTTCCGCGAGAATCGCGGCTTTTTTTCTATACCCAAGTATACAAAAGGACGCAAGTCATTTCTTTTTCAACCAGACACACAAGTATGCAAAAACACTCTGCACACGCGGTTTTTTTTCGCCTTTCCTCACTGGGCGATGTGGCTTTGACAACAGGGCCTCTTCTGGCGTGGCATAACACAACAGGTATGCGCTTTACTGTGCTTACTTTGCCTCTTTTTGCGCCGCTTTTTGAAGGGCATCCTGCTGTGCACGAGGTTATTGCACTGGAAAAAAAAGATATGCGCGGCGCGCGCCTTTTTTATACAGCCAGAGAGATTGCCGAAAAATTTGCCGGCTCTGCTTTTATAGACTGCCACGGGAACAGCCGCTCCCGGGTTTTTAGACTGTTGTGGCCTTTATACGCCCATGCCCCTGTGTATGTGTACCCCAAGGCGGGGCTAATGCGGCGTGTTTTTCTGTATGCCCGGCCTTTGCGGGGGCGAATGCCTTTTGTGTCTCTCCAGAAAAGTGTGCCAGAGCGGTATGCCGCGGCTTTACCGGATGCGGCCTGTGCCGGCCAGAATCTGGCTCCGCATATTTTTCTTACAGAGAGCGAAAAAATGCAGGCGCAGACAGCTCTTGTTCAGGCGGGTTTGCCTATTGCTCCCATTACTGGGGTGACTGGGGTTGCCCCCGTTGTTCCAGTTGTTCCAGTTCCTCCAGTTACTGGGGGCGCTGGGGCACAAAGCTCTTCTGGGGCGTTCTCTGCCACGGCAGCTTTGCCCGGATTACGTGCAACGTCTGCCCCTGTACTTGCCTTGCACCCTTTTGCCACCCATATTAATAAAACATGGCCGTGGTGGGAAGAGCTGGCGGCACTTTTGTTTAAACAGGGTATCCCTTTTTTCTGGGTTGGCAGGGAAAAAGATTACAGGGGGCAATTTGCCGCTCTGGGGCCTGACTTTATCAACTGCCTTTCCCTGCGTGAACTTTGCGCGTATCTTTCCTGCGCGGATGTACTTCTTTCTGCAGATTCTGGCCCTGTGCATCTGGCCCGCGCCGTCCACACACAGGTTGTGGCGCTTTTTGGCCCAACATGCAGAGAATGGGGTTTTTTCCCTGCAGGGGAAGAAGGTCTTGTGCTCCAGCAAAAACTGCCGTGCCAGCCATGCTCGTTGCACGGGGGGGCTTCCTGCAGGTTTGGGCAGCGTTGTATGCGGACACTGGAACCGGCGTATGTTCTTTGGCAAACTCTTTCCCATTTAAATCTTGAAAAGGATTTCCTATGATTTTCCCTGTTGGCCCTCTTGTAAATGCCATTGCTATTGTCTGTGGTTCTCTTGTTGGCATAGCCATTGGCTCTCGTTTGCCGGATCGTATACGTACTATTGTGTTCCAGGGGCTTGGCCTGTGTACATTACTTATTGGCATGCAAATGGCGCTTGGCACCCAGTCCCCGCTTATTCTTATATTCAGCATTTTGCTGGGGGGTATTTGTGGTGAACTGCTGAATCTGGAAGACCGTTTTCTTTTGCTGGGTGATAAACTGAAAAAACGCATTAAGTCGCAAAATCCGCGTTTTACAGAAGGGCTGGTAAGCGCCACTGTGCTGTTTTGTATTGGCGCTATGGCTATTCTTGGTTCTTTTGATGAAGGCTTGCGTGGCGACTATACCATTGTATTTTCCAAAACTATTTTGGACGCTTTTGCCTCTGTTGCGCTTGCGTCCGCGTATGGCATAGGGGTGGCATTTGCGGCTATTGCCGTGTTTTTATACCAGGGGGCGCTGGTATTATTTGCCGGGGTGCTCCAACCATGGTTAAGCCCTGCGCTTATGACAGAGCTTACCGCTACAGGTGGGGTTCTGATACTGGGTATTGGGTTTAATTTGATGGAAATAACCCAGATACGCCTTTCCAACCTGCTGCCGGCTTTGCTTTTTGTGGTGATAATAAGCGCGATAGTGCTGTAATACGCAGGCAACTTTACTTTTTGCGTGTTAAAGCCATTTCCAGCAGTTTTTCCAGAAGTTGCGCAAAGGAAAAACCTATAGCAGCCGCTTCCTGCGGTAAAAGACTTGTGGCCACCATGCCGGGCAGGGTGTTAACTTCCAGTAAAAACAGGGTGTTCTCTTCTGTCAGAATAAAATCTGCGCGGCTATAACCTTCCAGACCAAGAATTTTGTGGGCGGTCAGGGCCATATCCATGGCTTTGCGGGTAATTTCTTCTGGCAGTGGGGCAGGGCACAGCTCCTGCGCGCCGGATGCGGTGTATTTGCTGGTGTAATCAAAAAATTCCGCTTTGGGGGTAATAAGTATGGGGGGCAGGGCCTGATTTTCCAGAACACCCACCGTGACCTCGCGGCCCTTAATAAATGGTTCTATAAGCGCTTCCTGCCCGGCAGCAAAAAGGGCGGCCAAAGCTGTTTCCAGCTCCGTCTGGTTATGCACCTTGTATACCCTGAGGCTTGAGCCCCCTGTGTTTGACTTTACAAAAAGCGGGAAGGGCAGATTAGGCGCCCAGGGCGCACTTGGGGGGGTGGGCAGAAAAATCCAGTCTGCGGTGTTAAGGTCGGCATGCCGGAAAAGCTGTTTAGCCGCCGCTTTATGCAAAGCTAAAAAAGAACCTGCAGGCCCGGACCCCTGATACGGGCAGCCCACCCTGTCCAGAATAGCCTGGACAAGACCGTCTTCCCCGGGGGCGCCGTGCAGATTCAAAAAAGCCACATCTGCATTGCCTGCTTTTTCTGCCAGAGAATCAAAGCCATCCAAAAGGTCAAAAAATTCCACAAGGGCGCCCTGTTCCGAAAGGGTGCGGGCAATCAGGCGCGCGCCTTCCAGGGCTACTTCCCGTTCTGGTGACCAGCCGCCTGTTATCAATAATACTTTTAAGTTTTTAAGTGTCATACCCTGCATAATCCATCAAGTTCCTGAACATTTGCAAAACCAAGTGCCTGACACAGCGCTTGCTCCAAATCTTTGGATTGCCGGTAGTTCCAGTCTATAGAAGCAAGGCGCCGGGCATCTGTGCCGTAGCGGCCGCGTAAATCCTCAAACCGGCTTTCCAGACTTGTAAAACACGTATGGCGTATCCGTTTGTCCGCATAGGAAACAAGAAGGGGAGTGCGTATGGGCTGTTTTGTAGCCGCCAGAGGGCCATCCTGCCAGGGCCAGAGCACATGATGCAGCACGGCCTGCGCCAGCACAGGGTTGTGTGTTTCCTGCATAACCCAGGTTGCCCCAAGTTGGGCATGGCTGCCCCCGTGTTGTATAGTGTATGACTTTGCAATGTCATGCAAAAGCGCGGCTGCCTCTACTTCCGCCGTGTCAAGGGTAAAACCGCACTCCAGCGCGCGCATGGCCAGCGCGGTTGCCACATGGGCCACACGGGCGCAATGTTCTTTAATATGGGGCAACATGGCGTATGTATCCCAAATCTGCTGGCATTCCTTCCGGTCAGGAAGGTGCTTGGGCGGCGCAGAGGGCTTAAACTCCAGGGAGGGCCAAGGCGTTAAATCCATACTATTCCTTCTTTATAAAAAGGCGGATATTTTTTTATCCGTCACAGTGCCAGGGGAGAGCGAGGGGCAATCCCATCCATGGTTCTATACGCTTCCGGGGTGTCTATGTCAAAAAGGCAGGCAGGGTCCTGCACGGGGAGCAGGCGTGCGGTTGGTGCAAGCAGAGGCCAGAGTTTTTCTTCCGGCCCTAAATGTTGGATAGCCGGAAAAACTGTGTGGTGCAAAGCTACCGGGTGGCCGTGTGTTCCCTGAAAAACAGGGGCAACGCACGAAAAATCCCAATTTTTTTCTTTATTTGCCCAAAAAAATTCCCACACGGCCCAGGCAAGGGTGGGGTCTGCCAGAGGCATATCTGCCAGAAAAACACAAAGACCGGGGAGAGAGGGGGCGGTTGCCAGGGCTGCTTTTAAAGCAGCCTGAAGAGAGGCTGTTTGCCCCCCCTGTGGGGATTTTGCGGGTGGAGTTTCCACTATATGCCAGTCTGGCAGGGCAAACAGAGAACAAAGCTGTTTAAGAGGCGCCGGGCCTTGCGGATCCAACGTGATGAAGACGGGGGAAGTTGTACGTTCTGCAAGTGAACGCACAGTCGCAAGGCTAAAAGCAAAAAGGGGCGGCGCTGTTAAGCAGTAAAACGCCGCTTGTACTTCGGAAAGAAGGGGCAATGGCAATGCATAATGGCTGTGCAAGATTTGCCAGGAATAGCAGGGCAGCATCAGTTTATGGCCTAAAACAGCCATACGGCTGGAGGCACCGGCAGCCAGAAGCACCAGCGGCATTCCCCGCGCTCTGCCCATGTTACACTTTACCGGTATGGCCAAAACCCCCAGCCCCGCGGGCGGTGACAGAAAGATCCGTCAGGCTGGAAACAGGCTCAGGATTCACCCGTATAACCGGCTGGAAAACAAGCTGGGCTATACGTTCCCCCCGCTTGATAACACGGCTTGTGTGGGAAGTATTCAGCAGGTAAACCATAATTTCGCCTCTGTAGTCCGGGTCTATTACCCCTACGCCCTGGGCCACAATAATACCGTCATGGGCGCCAAGGCCGCTTCTGCTATACACAAAAGCCGCAAGGTGGCATGGGGTTTCCACAATAACACCGGCGGGGAACAAAAAGCGCTCGCCGGGGGCAATTTCCACTTCTTCTTCCAGCTGGCATGCCCGTAAATCCATACCTGCCGCAAAGGCAGATGCGTAGGCAAGCCCGCCCTGGTAAAGGGTTTCAGAATCTCGCAGATAATATACCCGTGTTGTTTCAGATGCCATAATCGTTATTTCCTTTTCCAAACATGGAAGGGTAAAAATACCACATCCGCTTTTCTTAAGCAAATTGAATATACGACATTGTGTGATAGATAATCCTTGGAGTTTTGGCTTGACCAGAGGGGTTTTATACGCTATACAAAAGGTATTATGAACTGGGACTGGGATAAACTTCAAGAGAAACGGCATAATCAGCCCCCGCGCTGGGATGCCGAAGGCAGAGGCAATGACTCGCGTAATGACACGCGCAATCAAAACAGGCAAGGTGGCCCTGTGCCGCCTGAACCCCCAAAACGGCCCCCCTCCAATGGGCAAAACCCTTTGGATAAATTTAAAGGCGTAAAAGTTCCGGGCTTTAAATGGCTTGGTCTTGGTATAGTGGCCATATGGCTTTTATCCGGTATTTATATTGTGCAGCCGGACGAAGCAGGTGTTGTGCTGCGCTTTGGGAAATATGTGTATACTACAGGTGCAGGCCCGCATTATCATTGGCCGTATCCTGTTGAAGAAGTGTACAAACCCAAAGTTACACAAATACGCCAAATAGAAGTTGGGTTCCGTTCACAAAACACAACCGGTGGTGCAACCTTCCAGCAGGGACGTTTTCAGCCTGTTGATGAAGAGTCTGCCATGCTGACAGGGGACGAAAACATTGTTAATGTCCAGTTCAGCATCCAGTACCACATTAAACCCGATGGCGCGGTGGATTACCTTTTTAATGTAACCCAGCCGGATGCAGTGGTTAAAAAAGCTGCTGAAGCCGCCATGCGTGAAATTATCGGTAATAATAATATTGATGCCGCTCTTACAGATGGTAAAACGCAAATACAAAACGATGTAACCGCACTTTTGCAGAACATTTTGGATACATACCAGGTTGGTGTACAGGTTGTTGCTGTCCAGATGCAA
>CAZJOG010000044.1:0-13866 GCA_964547565.1 uncultured Desulfovibrionaceae bacterium | reverse complement strand
CAAAGACCCCCACCAAACGAGGAGCGACGTTCGGTGGGGGTCTTTGTGTTAATACTGAAAAGCAGCACACGCTAGAGCCCAGGTAATGGTTGACCCCGGTAGTGGTATCACACTGCCGGGGTCCAAATCCCTTAAAACTTAGCTGTTTTGAGGAGGTGGGGCATCGCGCGGGGGCCGGGGTGTTACAAGCACCTTGGCCCTTTTGCCATTCACCTCGTGGTTAAAGAATAAAATTCTTCTCCAAACCTGTCAAGCTTTTGTGTTTTATAAAATTCGGCGGGCAGATTTGAGAAATGAAAAATAATAGATCTACCCTGTGGAAGTACGTTATTTCTTTTTCTCCTCCTTAAAACAAGACAGCGCGAGTCTGCCCCGTGAAAAAAAGGAGGGTAATACATGCAAGCATGTATAAAGCGTGCCGCTATTGTGGTAATCGTTATCCTCTTGTGTTTGTTGCTGAAAAGCAGCACACGCTAGAGCCCAGGTAATGGTTGACCCCGGTAGTGGCGACACACTGCCGGGGTCCAAATCTTTGAAACCTTTAACCGGGTTTTGAGGAGGTGGGGCATCGCGCGGGGGCCGGGGTGTTACAAGCACCTTGGCCCTTTTGCCATTCACCTCGTGGTTAAAGAATAAATCCCTTCCCAAAAACTGTCAAGTATATACGTTTTTCGGCCTGTAGCGGCTGGTCATCTTTCTTGCTATCCCCTTGCTTATGGAGTAATCTGTCAAAAAGGAGAATACATGGAAGCCATAACACAACTTGCGCATCAGGCGCGTACATGCAGGCGTTTTAAGGGCGACAGGCCTGTTTCTGCAGAAACACTGCGGGAACTTGTGGATATTGCACACATGGGGCCAAGTGCCCGTAATCTCCAGCTCTGGCGTTTTGGCCTTGTACACGGGCGTGATGCGTGCAAAAAACTTTTTGCTTCCATAACACTGGGTGGCAGATTAAAGCCGGAGGAAAGGGCAACAGAAAACCAGCGTCCCACAGGGTATATTATTGTGTATATGCCGCGGGATGCCGGCGATTTTGCGCTTATGGATGTAGGTATTGCCGCGCAGACTATCAACCTTGCTGCGGCGGAAAAGGGCCTTGCCATGTGTATGGTGGGGGCGTTTAATAAGCCCGCTGTTATGCGCGATTTTTCTGTGGCACAAACGCTTGGCCCGGACTATGAAGCCCGGCTGGTGCTTGCGCTGGGTTACCCTGATGAAGAGCGGCGTGTTGTGCCGTTTCCTGTGGATGAAAATGGGAAATACCTGACAGATACCCCCTATTTTCACACGCCGGACGGCACCCATACGGTGTACAAATACCCGCCGGAGCATGTGGTGGTTTTTGAGGTTTAATTTGCAGGATTTTTTAGCAAGAAAGGTTGTATTTTCCTATGCAGGAACAGGTTCAGAAAACAATTGAAGTGTTGCGTGCCAAAGGTCCGCTTGTCCACAACATCACCAACTATGTTGTTATGGAAGTGACGGCAAACGCGCTTTTGGCAGTAGGGGCATCGCCTCTTATGGCGCATGCGCCGGAGGAATTGGAAGATTTACTGCGTATTGCCTCCTCCCTGGTGCTGAATATTGGCACATTGGATGAAACATGGGTTGCCAGTATGGAAAAAGCAGGTAAGCTAGCGTTAAATATGGGGAACATCATAGTGTTAGACCCCGTAGGGGCGGGCGCTTCCGCGTTTCGCACAAAAACGGCCCTGCGCCTGCTTACAGAATGCCGTCCAACAGTGCTCCGGGGGAATGCTTCCGAAATTCTGGCTTTAGCCATGGGCATGGGGCTTAGCCAGACAGCGTCGCACTCCAAAGGGGTAGACAGTGGAAACACTGTGGAAGAAGCGCAGAGCGCGGCTTTTGATCTGGCTGTTTCCTGCGGTTGTGTTGTCAGTGTCAGTGGTGCGGAAGACTATGTGACAGATGGCCGCCGTGTTGCCCGTGTACAGGGCGGCAGCCCGCTTATGCCTATGGTAACAGGCCTTGGTTGCACAGCAACAGCGCTGACAGCCGCGTATTGTGCGGTCGCGCCAGATGCTTTTACAGGCGCAACCGCCGCTATGGCTGTTATGGCGGAAGCTGGCGCAAAAGCTGGTATGGAAGTAAAAGGCCCGGGTTCCTTTTTACCGCGTTTTTTGGATGCGTTGTATACGGTGAATGGTAAAATTGCGGCCAGCAGGGTGATGGTTTAACAGACAGACCCAATGGCAGACCCAATGGCAGGCAAGGCGGCGCGGTAAAAAACATGGAAAAAAACTGGCGAAATTTTAACAACTACAAGGTATACCTTGTCACAGACAGGGAGCTTTGCCTTGGCAGGCCGCTGGACGATGTGGTGCTTGCGGCTGTTCAGGGTGGAGCAGGCCTTGTCCAATTGCGCGAAAAACATGCGGATACCCGCGAATTTGTTGACCTTGCGCGGCATCTTGTGCAAAGGCTTAAGCCGTTTGGTGTGCCACTGCTCATTAACGACAGGGTGGATGTGGCTCTTGCAAGCGGGGCAGCCGGTGTCCATGTAGGACAACGGGATATGCCCGTGCAGGAGGCCCGCGCCTTACTTGGCCCGCATGCGCTTATTGGCCTTTCTGTAGAAAATATGCCCCAGCTTATGGAAACAACCCTGCCCCCTGTGATGGGCACGGTAGATTATATTGCGCTGAGTCCACTTTTTGATACAAATACAAAAAAGGACACAGCCCCGGCCTGGGGGCTGGATGGTTTGCAAAAAGCCGCGCGGTGTGCGCGGCATCCGCTTGTTGTTATAGGGGGTATACACCCCGGCAATGCGCCGCAGGTGGTAAACGCAGGGGCAAATGGCCTTGCGGTTGTTTCCGCCATTTGTTCCGCTGCCGACCCAACAGAAGCAGCCCGTTTGCTTTATGGCGCTTTCCAGGTGTGTACCCACATGGAAAAAGAGAAATTTTTTATTAATAAGCACGACCCTACGCATCGTTAATGGAAAAAAAGAGACATTGTATCTCGGAGGCTCAAAATGCGTGTATTGTGGCGTTTGTTAAGCGCAGTTTTTCTGTGCAGTGTTCTGTCTTTTTTACCTGTTCAGGTTGCACAGGCTGAGACCCGCTACTGGGAGTTGCCTGAGGATTATTATACAACCGTGCGGGATATGTCCGATTTGTGGATATATATCAACGTGTCGCAAAAATGTTACGATAAATATGGGGACGATGCCTATTCCATTTGTATGGGTGGCCGTATGGGGCTTGCCGGCAAACCGGTAGAAGGGGTTACCATAACCCCGGAGGTAGAAGGCAACTGGATTTGGGAAGGGGACAGCTACATAAAGTTTACCCCTAAGAACAAAGAAAAACACGGTGGCTGGGAACCGGGTACTGTGTATACCATACAGTTTTCTAACACTTCCTTTCCTCCTTCTGTCGAGATAGAAAAACTAACGATGACTGTAAAAGCCATGCCACTGGCTATGGATTTTTACCGCGCGGAATTTTTGTATGACAGACAAAATTTAAAAGAGCTTGTTCTCACCGCCACCATACGTTTTCCCTACCCTATACAGAAAGAAAGTGTCCGTTTTTCCTTTGAGGCACCGGGTGTAGAACTGGGGAAAGAGCTGACCGCTGTATGGGATACAGATAATACCCAGGTGGTGTTTTCCCAGCAGGTTTTGCGCTTGCCGGAACAAACTGTGGCTGTGAAGGCAGAACTTCAACCCGGGTACAAAAGTAAGGCGTATGCGGATACAGACAAGCCGTCTGCCCTGGGTGAAGGGGGCGTGTTCGCGGTTGATCTTTTGGGAAAAGAAAATATTTTTACTGTGGAAAACGCAGATACGTCTATGACTATACTGCCCGATCTTACGGCAGTGCAAAGTCTTTTGCTGAATTTTTCTCTGGATGTAAAACGGGACATTGTGCAGAACGCTGTTTCTGTAAAGCTTTTACCCCTTCAACGTGTAAAGCTGACAGATTCTGCAGAAAAAGATACCCGCCCCCCGTATACATGGTGGAGCTTTGCGGAAATAACAGACGATGTACTGGCAAATTCTACAGACCTGCCCCTTACCTTACTGGCCACGGATGCTGATACTACAAGGGCGGAAACTCCCTCTCAGCTTGTCGCTTTCCGTTTTGAAGCAGAACCCGGGCGTTCTCTTCTGGTGACAGTTCCCAAGGGTATCCAAGCCGCAAGTGGGGTAAAAACCGGCCAGACACAGCAGTACCTTTTGCGGGTGCCTGCCCATGTGCCCACGCTGGATATAGCGCAGGACGGCAACATCCTGCCGCGCACAGGCCAGGGCACACTTTCGCTTTACAGCCATAATCTGCAATCCATAGAATACCGTGTGCACCGTGTGCGACCGGAATTTATTAATCTTTTTATCAGCAGTAATTACAATACATTCGATGCCCCTTACCTCAGTATGTCATGGGATCAGCTTGCGGAAGTAGCTTCCGGCACTATACCGCTTCCGCAAAAAAAGGCGGGACTGCCGCAGTTTTCTTCTTTAGATCTGGCCCCGCACCTGGGTAAGCAGGGTTCCGGTATTTTTTATATCACCCTAAATGGTATTTCGCCGGATGAAGAGGAGGCGAAAACAGAGCGTTTTGTCCTGTACACCGATATGGGCATTTTTTACAAAACAGGGGCCGATGGTACGGGCGATGTTTTTATTGTTTCGCTCGCCACAGGGCAGCCTAAGGAAAATGTGACCCTTCAGGTTCTTGGTGCCAATGGTTTACCTGTGTATGAAGCCAAAGCGGAAAACGGCCGGGTATCTTTGCCCTCGTTTAAGGGTTTGCAGAATGAAAAAAAACCTGTCGCCCTGCTTGCGTTTACGCCGGAAGAAAGCGGTGGTCTGTTTGGTGAAGCAAAACAGGCGGATATGGCTTTTCTGCCTGTTACCAAATCCATGGAGTATGACATAACCACCGACTATTCCCGCTTTGATGTGGGGGGTAACACCAGCGCAGCGGATGGTATTAACGCGTACATGTTTACCAGCCGTGGGATATACCGGCCGGGTGAGACAGTGGAAGCTGTTTTTATGGCCCACCAGGGCGCATGGGACACAACTGCCGCCAAAGCTCTGGAGGGTATTCCCCTGCAGGTGCAGCTTACAGATCCTTCCGGGGCTTTACTGGAAACGCGGCCCTATGTCCTTTCTGCCGGTGGTCTGGAAGAATGGACATATAAAACCGAGCAGGGCGCGCGTATGGGAACATACATGCTGGACCTTACCCTTGTCGGTGACCCCAAAAAAAACAAACAAGGTACTGTATTAGCCACCACCTCCTTCCGTGTGGAAGAATTTGAGCCAGACACCATGGCGCTGGAGCTTGTTTTTAACAAACCCAAACCAGAAGGCTGGTACACGCCGGAAGATTTAAAACTGGAAGCAAATCTTCATAATCTTTTTGGCACACCTGCCGCAGATAAACGGGTGGATGCCACTTTGGACGCATCCATTGTGGAGTTCCATATCCCGTCCCTGCCGGAATGGAGTTTTTATGTGCCGTATGTGCAGGGTATGGACTATTCCCGTGTCTCCATTTCCTTACCTACCCAAACAACCGATGCCGAAGGACAGGCCCTGTTTAGCCTTCCTTCCACATTGTACCAAGCGGAAACATATTCCGTGGTGCTAAGGGCAGAAGCGTTTGACGGGGGGAAAAGTATACGTTCCAATGCCCGGGCTTTTGTTTCTCCCTTGCCATTCCTTTTGGGGGTGCGGGGCGAAAGTTATATCCCGCAGGGCACCAAAGCGCAGGCCTTTTTCCTGCCTGTGGATCAAAACCTGGAAATTTACCCGTCCGTTGGGAATGTTGTGGCTGTTTTAAGCAGTAAAAGCACCATTAAAACCCTGGTTAAAGGGGATAATGGCCTGTTTAAGTATGAAAACACCACGGTGACCACCCCTGTTTCCGAAAAAACTATAGATTTCCCCTCTACAGTGAAACAGGAAGGCTTTGGGATAGATCTGGACACGTCCATACCCGGTGAAAAAAGTCTGCTTATTAAGGACTCCACAGGTCGCCTGCTGGCGGAATTTTCCTATTATGTCAGTGGGGAAGCTGTGGCCCAGTTTGGGGAAAAAGCAGAAGCCACCATGCTTTTGCGCCTGAACAAGCAGGATTATTCCGTGGGCGACAATGTGGAGGTTTCCCTTACCCTGCCGTATGCAGGCTCTGGCCTTATTACCCTGGAAAGAGAAAAAGTGTATGCCGCGGAATGGTTTACCGCAGAAGCGGGTTCTCTTACGCGCACAATAACCATACCAGCAGGTCTGGAAGGCCGGGCGTACATTAATGTGGCGTTTTTCCGTTCTTTAAAGGACAGCCGCATTTTTATGGAACCCCTTGCCCATGCGGTTATGCCCCTTACCGTGAATATGGACGCGCTGAATTTAAAGCTGGCTTTGCAGGCACCGGAAAAAGTGCTGCCCGGCGCAACATTTGATGTGTCCATGCGCACAGCTGCGCCTGCCAGGGCTTTGATTTTTGCGGTGGATGAAGGGATACTCAGCCTTACCAATTACCAGACACCAGACCCAGCCAAAGTGTTTTTGGAAGACCGGGCTCTGGAAGTTTCTACCAGCCAGTACCTGCACCTTTTAATGCCGGAATACAGCCGCATACAAAGCGCGCTTTCCGCTTTTGGTGGTGGTTCGGGCATGGATTTAAGCAAACCCCTGGCTAACCAGAACCCCTTCAGGCGTAAATCTGATAAGCCCGCCGTGTTCTGGTCTGGTCTTGTGGATGTAGGGCCGGAAGCGAGTACCCTTGCCATACCTGTACCCCCTACCTTTAATGGCAATATGCGTATTATGGGTATAGCTATGGCCCCCTCAGGTCTGGCATCCGCGGATATTAATACCCTTGTGCAGGCCAATGTTGTGATAGGCCCGCATGTTCCTTTGTTTGTAGCCCCGCAGGATACATTTACAGCTGCCTTTACCCTCACCCTTATGGACGAAAGTCTGCAAGGCAAAACCGTACCTGTTACCCTGCAACTTACGACAGAAGAGGGCCTCACCCTCCAGAACAACAAACCTTTTGAACTTACGCTGGAATACGGCAAATCCCAAACTGTCTACATGCCTGTAACAGCCACGGACGCCCTTGGTTCTACAACCCTTACAGCCACGGCTACTATTAAAGAAAACCAGGCTTTTTCCACCTTGCCTGTCACACTTTCCGTCAGGCCTGCCACGGCATTTAGCCGCACCACCCAAATGGGTTTTGCTAAAGATGGCGCAGTGGAGGAAACAGGTGTTTTCCAAAACCCGGTATACCCGCAGTTTGCCCGTGTGCAAGTTTCCACCAGCCAGTACCCTGTGCCTCTGATACAGGCCCTTACGTTGTTTGTGGAAAAATACCCGTACTTCTGTACAGAACAGCTTCTCAGCGCGGCGTTCCCGTCTATCTATCTGCCGGATACCGCGGCTGTGAACTCCATCATTTCCCCGGAACGCCGTAAAGAGCGCCTGCAGATTGCGCTTTCTACCCTTGCTTTCAGGCAGCTGGCCGATGGTTCTGTTTCTGCCTGGGACAATGGTATCTCCTACGACTGGCTTAGTGTATACGCCGGCGACTTTATGGTCTCCATGAAAGAAAAAGGCTTGTCTGTGCCTGCCAGCTTAGAAAGCAGCACTATGCGCTGGCTGGAAAACTATGCCCGCACAAGCCCTGTCAGCAAGCAGGACGCCACGCTTAAAGGCTACGCGGCATGGGTTTTGTCCCGCAATGGGGTGGTTACCTCCGGGGCTATTGGCACTCTTGTGCCCTGGCTGGATGAATTCGTAAAAGGCTGGGAGCGTGAGCTGGTGGGTTCTTTTATAGCCGCCTGTATGAATTCCATGATGCAGGAAGAAGCGGCTTTGCGCCTTATACGCGCATGGGAAGCCCCGTCCGTGAATAGTTCCCAATTCCCCTTTAACGGGTTAACCTCCCGCGCGCTTTACCTTTCCATACTTGGCCAGGCTTTCCCGCAGGAGCTAAATTCCCCCAAGTCTCTGGCTATACAGGGTGAACTGGTGGACGCACTTGCCGCCAACCCGTATATCACCCTGGACGCAGCGTATGCCATACGCGGCCTTATGGCGCGGCCCATGGCAGACTTTTCCGCTGAAGAAGAAATGCTGGAGGGAGAAGACGCAGTCGCCTTTAACCATTTTACCCGCAAAGAAACAAAGCCCTTCTTCTGGATGCTGATACGGGAAGGCTTTAACCGTGATCCCCTTCTCCCGCCCCTTGATAATGGGATGCAGGTGCAAAAAAGCATCCGCCTGGATACACCAGTAACCCCGGTGGTAACGGAACAGGTAACTGCCGAGCAGACAGAGAGTGAGACGCAGGCACAACCCGCGGAAGCTTTTTCCGGCAGTGTGCCCCTTGGGCAAAACATTTGGGTAACCCTTACAGCCCACGCCTACGGTGACCCTGTGGATAATATTGCCCTGTGTGACTTGTTCCCCGCTGGCTTTACCTACCAGGATAACCCATTACCGGCCGATTTGCGCCAGAAACCCCAGCTTTCTGTGGAATACGTCCAGGTGTATGAAGACCGTATTTGCCTGTTCACCCAACTGGATACAGCAGGCGCTACATTCTCTTACTCCCTGCGGGCGGCTTACCCGGGAGAATACATTAACCCGGCAGCCTCCATGGAAGCCATGTACCGGCCAGATCTCAGTGCCCGCACAGAGGCCGGAAAAATTGTTGTAACAGAATAGAATAGGGGCTGTAGGAGAATTTTCTTCCACTACTCATCTGCTATTCCCTGGCCATTTACACGCACCCCATTTGCGGGTGTGTGTAAATGGCCATTATGTTTACAGTGCGGCTGGGGGAAACAGGGCAAAAAACACGGGCGGGAAAACACTCCCTTCTTTTCTTGACCTTTCGGGTTTTCTGGTGCAAGGTGGAACTTATTTAACATTCTACTTGCCAAACGCAAGGGGGACCATGTCGGATCTGACAATGATTTTTACGCTCATGGGCATGTTTAGCTTGCTCATGCTGGCTATGACTATATACCAGAAAAAAAACACGGTGCCATTTGTAAAAATGCCTTTGCCTCGTCCAGTTGTCTGGCTTTTCTGGATAGCGCTTGCGGTTATTTTTTTCGCCTTTGCTTTCCGCGCAGCGCCGGATGTGCGTGCCCCCAGCGGCACAGTCCCCGCTTCGTATCTTTTAATAGAACGCCGCACAGCCAATATTTTAGAACCTCTTGCCCCGCCTGCCCTGCCAGAACCCCCTGCGGAACCCGCTTCCCCGCCTCTTACGGAAGAAGGGCAGGAAACCGCTAATCAGGAAACCGCTAATCAGGAAACTGTGCCCCAAAATCAAGAGCCGCCCATTATGTCCATGCTGTTTGCCGAAGGGGCGCAAGTGTCTGTACCTGAGTTTGTGATTGCCCTGGAAAAACCGGCCCGCATACACGGGTATACTATTGCGTATACCCTGTCTTCCGCGGCCCGTTATTATGCCCAGGAATATAATTTGCCGGCCATCAAAGTGACCATGGTGGCAGATGAAAGTAATAAAACCCTTCCCATTGTGATTGGGGAAACCATTTATGTACCTGATTTTATACGTGATAAAGATGAAAAAGGCGCGTGGTACATGATGGTGAACCAGCGTAGCCTTTTACCCGATGAAATTATCCTGCTGAGAGAAATGGAGGCAAATTCCGCTTCCTTTATACTCTCTAACGGTGATGTGGACAGGTTAAATCTGGAAAAAGCCATGTCAAAAAAACTTTCCACTTTTTTCACCACATACTCCTTGCCGGAAATCCGTCTTGACCCTATTTATGTAACATCTTCCCAGGATGTGCCTGTTACCACACCTGTACGGTAATGGATGGAATTTTGGTTTTCCGGGCAACCCTGCGCCTTTGTGGTTGCAGGTGGCCAGAACACACATAAAATCTGGCTGTTTTTCTGTCTATCACGGTGTTTTACCGTTTTTTTGGCGCATGACGCTACAACCTTTCACCCTTCCCTTACACTGGAGGAACCATGTTTGCATCTATAGCCTATGCCGCTGCCCCTTCTGTCGGTGGCGAAGCGCCCAGCCTTCTGCTCACCCTTATGCCGCTTATCCTTATGTTTGCGGTGTTCTACTTCCTGCTTATCCGCCCCCAAAACAAACGTGCCAAAGAGCATAAAAACATGCTTGGCGCCCTTTCCAAAGGGGACAATGTGCTCACTACCGGTGGCATTTTAGGCCGTATTGTGGACGTGGAAGGTGACATCCTTACCCTGGATATCGCTAATGGCGTCAAGGTTCGTGTAGCCCGCGGCTTTATCAACGGCACTTACGACCCCAAAGCCATCCAAAAAGTGGGTGAAGAAACCCCGGATTTGACCAACAACCAGTAATAGCCATGACGCACGGCAGGTTAACCCTGCCGTATTTTTCTTTTGCAGAGGAATTTCTATGAAGAGTTTACGCCTCAGGCTTGGTGCTTCACTTCTTGTGCTCCTGCTGGCCCTTTGGTATGCATTGCCTAATATTCCGGCAGTGGGCAACTCCTTTCTGGGGCCATATATGCCGCAGGCCCGCATCAACTTGGGCCTTGACCTTAAGGGTGGGATGAACCTTACCCTGGGTGTGGATATGGAAAAAGCCATTCTTAACACCCTGAGCAGCTACGGACAAAGCTTACGTTCATCTGCCGCGGACCAGCAGCTGACTATCCTTAAACCAAAACCCCTTGATTCCGGCGAACTGGAAGTGCTTTTGCCCCGCGCCGATCAGGAAGCCGCCTTCCGCGAGCTTTTGTCCAAAGACTTCCCCAGTCTGGAAATGGTTTCTGTAGAAAATGCCCCCAGCGGTGGCCTGCGTTTTCTGCTTACCCTTTCCCCCTCCGCACGCGCCTATACGGAAGAGTTGACCATGGATCAGGTGGTACGCACCATCCGTAACCGTATAGACCAGTTTGGTGTGGCTGAACCGGATATCCGTAAACAGGCAGATAACCGCGTGCAGGTGCAATTGCCCGGTCTTACAGACCCGGAACGCGCTATCCAGATTGTCGGGCAGACCGCCCACCTTGAATTTCACCTTGTGCGGGATGATATTGACCCCAATTCCCTTATGCTGCCACCAGGCACAGCCTTTTTCCCCATGCAGGAAAAAGGTATGGAAGAAAGCCGTATTATCCTGGATAAAGAAGCCCTGATGACAGGCGAAGATATTACAGACGCCCGTCCCGCTTTTGACGAAAAAGGCCAGGCCTATGTTTCCCTGGAATTTAACAGCCGCGGCGCCAAACAGTTTGAACAAATATCCGGCGAGAATGTCAAAAAACGTATGGCTATTGTGCTGGACGGTGTTGTCTATTCCGCGCCTGTTATCCAGCAAAAAATCAGCGGTGGCAGGGCCAGCATCTCCGGCCGCTTTACCACCACAGAAGCCCAGGACCTTTCCGTTGTTCTGCGCGCCGGCTCTTTGCCTGCGCCTGTCAGTATTCTGGAAGAACGTACGGTTGGCCCCTCCCTTGGGCATGAATCCATCACCAGCGGTATTAACGCCGCCCTCATAGGCGCCCTTGCCGTTGTGATTGTGATGCTTGTATACTACGGCCTCTCCGGTGTTATAGCCGACGTTATGCTTTGCTTTACCATGACCCTTGTGGTGGCAGGTATGGCCGCTTTTGGCGCTACCCTTACCCTGCCCGGTATAGCCGGTATAGTCCTGACTATTGGTATGGCCGTGGACGCAAACGTGCTTATTTATGAACGAATACGGGAAGAACTACGAAAAGGCGCCAGCAATATGGAAGCCGTGGACGCAGGTTTTGACAGAGCCTCCATTTCTATTGTGGACTCTAACCTCACCACCATCATAGCCGCCCTTATCCTCTACCAGTTTGGTACAGGCCCCATCCGCGGTTTTGCGGTTACTCTGACACTGGGTATTCTGGCGTCTATGTTCTCCGCTATCTTTGTTTCTAAAGCCTTCTTCCAGTTCTGGATGCAAAAAACAGACGGCAAGGGCCTGCGCGTATAATACCCTTCCGGCAGCCAAACCCTTCCCAAGCATAAGGATTTTCCTATGGCTTTCAGGCTTCTTAAAAATATCCCCACTGTCAATTTTGCAGCATTCTGCAAATATGCGTATGCGCTTTCCACCATTTTGTGTATCCTTGGTGTATGGGGCATTGTCTCCAATGGCGGTCTGCGCTACGGTGTTGACTTTGCCGGCGGCGTTATGGTGCAGGTGCAGTTTGAACACGCCGTACCAGACGAGACAGTCAAACAGGCTCTCTCAGACATCAAAATGCCCGGCCTTACTGTGCAACAGTTTGGCGAAGGGAACAGAGACTATCTTTTACGCTTTACAGCCGCAGAAGAAAATTCAACTGAAAACCTTCGTAATGACCTTACTTCCGCCCTCTCCATCAATATCGCGGATAATGCCGCCACCATCCAGCGTATGGAAATGGTGGGCCCCAAAGTAGGCGCAGACTTGCGTAATATGGCTATGGAAGCCATATTTTACGCCATGCTCCTGATGACTGTATACATTTCCGGTCGGTTTGAACACCGCTGGGTTCTCGCAGGCGGTATGGCCGTCGCCATCTGGGGTATTGTGTTTTTGCTGGACTTTGCCGGCATGAACCGTATCCTCAGCGTGGGCATTGCCCTTCTTATTACCATGGTGGTTGCCTGGCGACTCAAACTCAACTTTGCCCTGGGGGCCATGCTTTCCCTCCTGCACGACGTGTTTATTACAGTCGGCCTGCTTATGTTCCTGGGTAAGGAAATAGACCTCAATATCATTGCCGCTATCCTTACCCTTGTGGGCTACTCCCTGAACGATACCATCATTGTTTACGACCGTATCCGCGAAAACCTGCGCGGCGTTAACCCCGACGACCCTCACGTCACCATGAAAGGTATCATCAACGACAGTATTAACCAAACCCTCTCCCGTACAATCCTTACATCCGCTACCACCCTGCTGGTCTGCGCCTGCCTGTTCTTCCTTGGCGGCTCCGTGATACACGACTTCGCCCTCACTATCCTCCTGGGTATCCTTATTGGTACCTACTCTTCCGTCTTTGTGGCTTCCCCCGTCCTTCTGGCTTTCGGCGATGTCCGCCTCTACCAGCAACAACAAAAAGAAGACGATACTGTGTACGAAAAACCCGGGGAACACGGTATGGTATAAACCATTCCCCCCCATACCCCCGCCTGAGAACCTACGGAGGTAAACCATGCCGAGACTTGGACTCATGGACCAGCTGATGCGTATGATCGGCGAACCAACAAAGGCCGAACGCGACGCAAAAAAACTTAACGTCAAATTCGATGCCCAGCTGTTTATGCAAATGTGCCAGCTGCTCCATAAACAAGCCCCTCCCCATACACCAATACTGGTGATGGAGGCAGCCCCCTCAACCGATAATACAGAATGCGAATTCCTCTGCTACGCAAAAAATAGCCGTAAAAAAAATATGAAATTCGAAATGACCGAAGCAGCAGAAAAAGAAATGCTTAACTTGCTGGTGGAATTGCGTAAATCTATGGTCGCACAAAAACAACCCAGCTGGAAAGGCATAAAACTTACAGTCGATGTGCCTAACGACAAGTACCAGGTGGACTTTAAATATTGACGGATATTGAGAGGAAGATAGTTGGGGGGGATAATCCCCCCCAAACCCCCTTATTGCCGTGAGGATGCCGCTTGCGTGTTGCTACGCAACACCGCTACGCAACACCGCTTCGCGGCATCCTCACGGAATAACTGGCTTTGAGAAGATTTAACAGCAGCTTTCCCATATTTCTTTTTTCTTGATTTACCCGCAAAAGTCTTTCTTAAATTAAATAACTATTCCCGAAAAAATCGAGCCTGCGAGATTTTTTCG
>CAZJOG010000043.1:0-13937 GCA_964547565.1 uncultured Desulfovibrionaceae bacterium | reverse complement strand
CAAAGCAGGACAGAAACAGCAAGAATGACAGTACCGGCTTTTTTCAGGTATTGCCAGGTACGTTCCAGAGAGTGGATAAACACGCCGCGCACTGTGGGGTAACGGTAAGGCGGCAGTTCCATTACAAAGGGGGTGGCAGGCCCGCGGATAAGGGTAAGGCGCAGGACAAGGGCGCTAAAAAGCGCCACCAGCCAACCGGCGAGGGTAAGCCCAAACATAATGGCAGCCTCGTGACCGGGAAAAAAGACTCCGGAAAAGAGGATAAACACAGGCAGTTTTGCGCCGCAGGCCATAAAAGGTACGGTGAGGATGGTGGCCAGTTTTTCGCGGGGGCTGCGCAGGGTGCGGGCGGCAAGAATACCGGGCACAGCGCAACCGCCGGCAATACCCCCGCCAAGGATGTAGGGAACGACAGAACTGCCATGCAGGCCAAATATGCGGAAAATTCTGTCCAACATATACGCCATGCGGGCCATATAGCCGGAATCTTCCAGTATGGCAATTTGCAGAAAAATAATAAGAATAAGGGGCACAAAGCCCATAACACCGCCCACACCGTCTATCACACCAGAAATGACCATAGATTTTAGCGGGCCTGCGGGAAGGGTGGCTTCTGCCCAGTCGTGCAGCCAGCTAAAGCCAGCTTCCACCCAGCCCATAGGGGCGGCGCCAAGGTTAAAGGTAATGGTGTACATAAGATACAGGATAGCCAGCATAATCAGGGGGCCAAAAAACTGGTGGGTAAGCACTTTGTCTGCCATGTCGGAGGAGGCCATTCTGTCGGCGTCGTGCTTAGGGCGCGTAAGAACACCTCCGCGGAGCAGGGAGGAAATGTAGCCATAGCGGTAATCCGCAATAATAGCTTCCGTGCTGGTGCCAAGGGTGGCGTGGACGTGCTGGTTGGCAGTATCCACTAAAAGCTGCACCTGACGGGCAATATCCGGGTACTCGGCTTGCAGGAAGGATAAAATTTCTTCATCCTGTTCCAGAAGTTTAACAGCCAGCCAGCGTGCAGGGTAACGGGCCAGAAAGACGGGAGACGTGCCAGATTCATTTTGGTCAGACTCTTTTTGAACCGCTTCTTTTTGGGCGCTTTCTATACTTGTGGTCAGCTCTTCCAAAACAGGGTCAAGGTCTGGCCCATAGGAAATACAAAGCGGTTGCCACGCGCCATGCCCGGATTGGGCGCGGGCCATGCCCCAGTGGTACGCGGCAGATAACAGTTCGTCCAAACCCTCGCCTGTGCGGCCCACTGTTTCCACAACAGGCATGTTCAGGCGTTCCGCCAGAAGGTTTGTATCAATAACAATACCTTCGTGCCTGGCTTCATCCATCATATTAAGGCCAAGAGCAACAGGCACACCCATTTCCATAAGCTGCACCACAAGGTACAAATTACGTTCAAGAGCCGGGGAATTAAGCAGGGTTATCACCGCAAGGGGGTGTTCCAGGGCTATAACCTGACGGGCAACACGCTCTTCCTCTGTATAGGCGGTAAGGGAATACGCGCCGGGAAGGTCAATAAGGCGCACAGGTTGTTTATGGGGGGTGGCGTGCCCGTGGGGGTCAGGGAAATCCGGGTCCGGCTCTGGGTGGTGGTGGGAAAAATGAGCGTGGGTAAACGGGGGGTCTTGGGGATAAAAACTCTGCGGTGTATGGGTATGGTGGGCGGCATTTTTACTTAAACCTGCCGGGGTTTGCCAAAGGCCATGTTCTCCAAGGCTGTACTTTGTGAGATCCGCATGGGCAACCCCTTCTTTTTTTTCTACGGTAATACCGGGGTAATTGCCCACATGCTGGCGGGAGCCTGTGTAATAATTAAACGCTGTTGTTTTACCAGCGTTTGGATTACCCGCCAGGGCAAACAAAGGCAAAGAAGAAGAGGGGGCCATTATACTCCCATGTCTGTTTCTACGGTGATATGATCGGCTTCATTATTCCGCAGGGACAAGGTAAAGCCCGGCAGGCGCAAAGCCACAGGGTCACGCAAAGGCGCGCGCCCCACTACTTCTACCTCCACACCAGGCACTATGCCCATATCCCGTATGCGCCGGCCTAATTCGCCTTCAGCTTTCACCGCATGGACACGGGCCTTGGCTCCAACAGGCAGATCTCGCAATGGGATAAGGGACATAGTATCCTCAAATTATGGGTTATTCGCAAAACAGGAAATGGCCTAGAATGTGAGGGGTGGGTTCTGACGGGCCAGTATCTGGGCCGCACGTTGTTCTTTTGTAAAATTGCAGGAACCGGCAGGCAAAAGCTTTTCCAGATCCGCAAGTTTTACCACTTCACCTTTTACAGGTTCCGGGCCTTCGTCCTTGCCCTGCCAGCGCATAAACATATAGCCTTCGTTTTCGCCGTCTGTACTCAGCCAGTTGTGTACTTTGGGGTCTTGTTTGCTGGCCACATAGCGGATAAAACCATCCGCATCTTCTTTAATCTGGGCAAGAGAAAGCGAACTTGTGGAAAGCGCAAAGTCACCTGTTACACCCAAAATGTCACTGGCCATAATGCCTTGGTACGGCGCGCCGGTTTTTTTACTGGTAATCACAAGGCATTCGTCATCCGCCAGTTTATAATGCACCAATGTGGTGTACTGGCCCGCAAGACCCTGATCCCCCGTGCTTTTAGGCGGCGCGATAACATTGGCGGGTATTTGCATAAGGCCCATGGTCATGCCATAATGGGTGTTGACTATATCTTCCACTATTTTGGCGGCAAAAAGAAAACGGTCGTCCTTGCGGGTGTCTGCAGGCGCTGCATTCACACGGCGAATTTTTAACAAAGACGGGGTTTCTTTTTCCCAGTCGGAAAATGTCTGGCGGATAAACATGGCCATAGCCCCTTGTGGCATGGGGTAATCCGCATTTTTTCCGCCAAAACGCACGACTTTGGAAGTGCCGGCGGGAATGTTTGTAAAATCTACGTCCAAAAGGCTTTTAGGGAAGGTGGAAAGCGGGTTGCCGTCTTGTATTTGCAGGGTAAGCTGGCAATGGCTGCCACGGTTTATGGTTAATTCGTACTCCCCGCCTTCTTGCAAAAAAACGTATTGGTACTTATTATCAGGATTCAGGATGCCAAGCGCCCCTACATAATCGGAAGACCAGGCCACCATGGGGGTTGCGCGGCTGTTCCACTTGTCTGCCCCGTTAATCGCCACAGAAGCAATATTCTCCAAGGCTTCCAGGCACTTTTGCTTGCCGGCTTCTGTAGCCGCAAAAGGATGTGTAAACAATTTATTTTTTGCATTTTCAAGTGCTTGCGCAAAGACTTGATAAGAATTTTCACCTGGCATATTGCCCTCCGTATATGGAAAAAAGAGTGTTTTTGGTATCCGGTTATCCGCTTCAGGCATACCACCCGAACACGGGCCATCCCTGAGGTCGATTTATTACTAGTTAGGTTTTCACCCCCCATTTGTCAAGCCTGCCTTTTGCGGTTCAGGCAAAGGTTTATACCCAATGGAAACAGTATCCACTTCCCAAACAATACCCCACGTCCTTTTTGACCACGGCCGCGCCGCCCGCATCGGCCTGCCTGAGGCTGTTTTCTGTCAGGGAAAATCGCGGGAAACCCTTATGCATCTTTTATCTTCTTTTAACCAAAACTCCGGCCACGCTATACTCTTTACGCGGCTTGAACCTGAGATTTTTTACTCCTTCCCGCAGGATATACAAAACGGCGTGGACTACCACCCCCTTTCCCGCACCGCCTTTGCCCGCGCTCTGCCACCCCGCACCTGCGCCCGTGTGGCTGTTGTTTCCGCAGGAACAGCAGACGGCCCTGTCACATGGGAAGCCGCCCGCACTCTGGAATACCTGGGTATTCCCCATACTGTGTACGAAGACTGTGGCGTGGCTGGCCTTTGGCGGCTTGAACAACGCCTGCCGGAAATAAACAGCCACGATATTATTATTGTCATCGCCGGGCTTGATGCTGCCCTGGCTTCCCTTATGGGCGGCCTTACAGCAAAACCCCTGTTTACTGTGCCAACCTCTACAGGCTACGGCATGGCGGAAAACGGCAAAAGCGCCCTCTCCAGTATGCTTATAAGCTGCTCCCCTGGCGCAGGGGTGATGAATATAGACAATGGCTTTGGCGCAGCCTGCGCAGCCGCCAGAATTGTGACTTTGCTGGAAGAGAGAGGCTGAAAAATTTCCACCTCCCTCAAACTCCCTCCTTCTTTCCCCAAAAACTTTTAATTGTGCTTTAAAGAGAGTGTATGTCCAAAATACTTACTATACGCGCCATTTCCGGCTTATCCGGCGATATGCTGCTCACTGGCCTTGCCGTTCTTAATCAAGCAGGCAAAAACCACCTTATGGAGCTTGTGGAAGCTTTGCGTATTCCCCACGGCAAAGGCATAAAAATAGAAGTGGAAGAAAAAAGCCTCAACCATATCGCCGGCTTTGGTCTTCACCTTGTTTTGCCGGAAGTGGAAAGCCACCACCATACCCACCACAGTGATATACAGGAAATACTGGAAAAAAGTGATCTGGAGCCTGGGGCAAAAAAACTGGCCCAGCGCACCTTTGCTATTCTGGCAGAAGCAGAGGCCGCTGTTCACGGCAAAAGTGTGGACAACGTAGCCTTCCATGAAGTAGGCGCTTTGGACAGTATAGTGGATATTGCCCTCTGCTCCGCGCTGTTTGCCCGCCTTGCCCCTGACCGCTTTGTATGCAGCCCTCTGCCCCTTGCGGATGGGTGTATACCATGCGCCCACGGCCTTTTATTAAGCCCCGCCCCCGCTGTTCTGAAAATGCTGGAAAATGTCAGTGTGCGCGGCTTTACCGGGGAAGGCGAAACCATTACACCCACAGCTCTGGCCCTGCTTAAAGCATTTGACGCCTCCTTTGGCCCATGGCCTGCCATGGCAGTGAAACAAACCGCCCTTGTGTATGGCGGCAAAGTGTTTGAAAATGCCCCCAATGGCAGTATTTTTGCCCTTGGCGAAAAAAACGAAAAGGCCCATTCCGCCCATTCCCATGCACATAAAGAAGAACATACCCATGGGCATACCCACTAAAACCATCTACCCAGACCCTGCTCTGCAAACCCTGCACCGCGTGTTTACAGAAATTCTGGGCGAAGCCCCTTTGCCTTTTGCCCTTGCGTACTCTGGAGGTCTAGACAGCCGTTTTCTGGCTTTTGCCGCCAGCTCTCTGGGCTATATCCCCCACCTTTTCCATGTTACAGGCCCGCATATTCCCCGCTCAGAAACTCTTTACGCCAAAGATTTTGCCACACGCCATAACTTTTTATACCAGGAACTAGCCTTTTCCCCGCTTTCTATCCCCGCGGTGCGCCACACCCATAAAGACCGCTGTTACCACTGCAAATACGGCTTGTTCTCTTTTTTGAAGCAACACACCCATCTGCCACTGGCAGACGGTTCCCACGCATCCGATACCCGCAGTTACAGGCCGGGCAGCTTGGCATTACGGGAACATAAAATTTTGTCCCCCCTTGCTCTGGCTGGTTTTGAAAAGCAGGATATCCGGCGTATTGCGGCAATTTTGGGCATGGAACAGCCAGACCAGGCCGCCCGGCCCTGCCTACTGACCCGTTTTGCGTATAATTTGGAAGTGCAGGATACCACCTTGCACGTTTTGGAAAATGCCGAAGAAAAAATCCATGCGCTTGTACAGGGCACAGATTTTCGCCTGCGTGTGCTCCCAACAGGTTTAGAACTGCACACAACCACGGCCCTGCCGGAATCTGTACAAAAAAAACTGGCAGACACTCTGCCCTTTTCTTTTGTGTTCCGCGTGTTACCTGAACTCAGCGGCTATTTTGACACACTCACCCCTTAAAGGTTTTGTATGGCCCCCCTTTTAGAAGTCCGTCACCTTTCGCTGGGTCTTGCCCCAGAATCACCCCATGCCCCACCGGCCTCCATTTTGGACAATGTTTCCTTTATTCTGGAAAAAGGGGACACTCTGGCCCTTGTGGGGGAATCTGGCTGTGGAAAAACCATGACCAGCCTTGCGATTATGGGCCTTTTGCCGGAAAATATTTCCCAAACCACAGGGCAAATTCTCTGGGAAGGCAAAGATATAAGCCATGCGCCGGAAAAAGAACGCATTACCTTGCGTGGGCGCGAAATGGCTATGGTTTTCCAGGAACCGCAAACATCCTTAAACCCTGTCCTGACAATAGGGGACCAAATAACAGAACCTCTTATCTGCCACTTTAAAACCCCCAGACACAAAGCCCGTAACCAAGCTGTGGAACTTTTGGCCCGCGTGGGTTTTCCCCATGCGGCAAACCGCCTTGCGGATTACCCCCACCAGCTTTCCGGTGGTATGCGCCAGCGGGTGATGATAGCCATGGCCCTTGCCTGTAAACCACGCCTGCTGATTGCGGACGAACCCACAACCGCGCTGGATGTTACCTTGCAGGATCAGATTCTGGACTTGCTCACAAACCTTGCCACAGAAGAAGACATGGCCCTCCTGCTTATAAGCCACGACCTGCAGGTTGTGGCGCAGCGTGCAAACCGCGTGGGGGTTATGTACGCCGGTTCTCTGGTTGAACTTGCCCCCTCCCGTCTGTTTTTTAAAAAACCGCTCCATCCCTACAGCCAGGGCCTTATGCTTGCCTCCCCCCGCAAACATCAAAAAGGCCGCCTGTTTACTATCCCCGGCACAGTCCCCTCCCCCACCCAACGTGGTTTGGGTTGCCCCTTTTATTCCCGTTGCCACAAAGCGCAACCTGCCTGCCGGCAACCTGTACCCCCCATGTTTCTTGAAGAAAACGGGGAAAAACGTATGGTGGCGTGCACCCTGTACACGCCAGGTTAGTACATCAGCTTCCATGCCATAAAAATATACATAATACACTGATATTCCATAAAAAAGATTACAGTTTTCCAAAAAAACACAAAAAAGGCAAAAAAAGACTTGCCAAATGCCTGTACCTTTGGTAGAAAAATCTTCGCGCCGAGGTAGCTCAGTTGGTAGAGCAGGGGACTGAAAATCCCCGTGTGGGCAGTTCAATCCTGTCCCTCGGCACCACAAAAGAATTTTATAAATCCCGTAAGTCTTCCAAAAGCCTTACGGGATTTTATTTTTTAACCATACGCGTAAGCCAGAGGGGGACAGGAAAGCCATGGAAAAAAATTTACCGTATTATGCGCCTTCCTGCTTTTAGTTGCTATACCGCGTGTACTTGGCTATAATGACTTTTGGCACAGTGACCACAACCCTGTTTTTATCCAGTTTGCTTTAACACCTTAAGAGCCATAAGAATTTGGCTTAATAGGGAATTTCTTTTTTACAGCCAGAACAGAACACAGCGCCTGCTTTTAAAGCTTCCCCACAAAATGGGCATACCTGCGGGTTGTGTTTGTTCCACACAGCATCAGAAACTCCTTGTTTTTCCAAAATTTGCTGTATGGCTGCGTACCAGGCAGCCGCATTTTTTTTGCTTGTTTCTTCACAGGGAATTGTGTTTTGGGAGTTTTTAAACCAACGTAACTTTTTTGGGTGCATACCTGTGTCTTCAAAACAAATTTCTTCGCATGCAGAAAGCAGGTCATGCCTGAACAGGCGTATACATATATACTCTTTTGTATGGTTACCTGTGCATGCCTGGAAACAATTATGGTTGTCTAAAACGGCCTTATGCTGCTTATTCACAAACTGGACAACATTACCATTAACAAGCAATTCCATAGAATCAATAGTGCGCAGCCATATTTCACCAGAAACATCGTGGTGCCTGCAATATTTCCAATAGATGCAGTTTATATCCAAGTCTAATACATACGCATTACTTTTTGTAATATTAAGCAAATAATGTTTTGGCGCCAGCTTTGTTAAAAATGTATTAACTTCTGATTTAAAATACAGAAATTCCAGTTTTTTCAGTATCACCATACATACAAAGGCAAATGCCATAATTGCAAGCAAAACAAAAAAAAACTCAGTGGCAACCATGGTGCACCTCGCAGGAAATGGCGACAATCTTCCCATAAGTATAGGGTAAAACAAGGGGTTAGTCAAGGAAAGGAAAGACTTTACCCCCGGTTGTTGCCATAGAGCAATTTCACAGCATACCGGATTCTCAAATCAATGGGGAAAAACTTTCGCCGTCAGGGCAGGAAAAGACAGGCACACAATCTTCCCCGGGGTTATTTAAACCAGCCGCGTTTCCAAAAAAACACCAGCATACTTACAGCCAGCCCCAGCATAACCCCCAGCACAGCGTAATACCCCCATTCTGTAGATAATTCCGGCATGTTGTTAAAATTCATGCCATAGATGCTGGATATAAGGGTAAGTGGCATAATAACAGCAGAAATAAGGGTTAAAAGCCGTAAGCGCTGTTCTGTACGGGCACGCAACACGGCGTCCAGCCGGCGCTCCTGATCCTCCAGACGCGCCTCCAGGCGTTGAACACCCCGCAAAATGTGGTTAATGGTTTCCGCCAAATCCGTTATACCTGCGCGTACATGCGGCCATTTATTGCCTGCTACAACTTGTCCGCGTAAAACTGTACAACTAAAAAGCTGGTCTTCACATTGGCTGTGTAAATGCCCTATGGCGTGTTTGAGGGTGGAAACTTTGCCCGCGCCAACAGCGTCAATATTTTTTTCCAGCGCATCCCCAGATTCTTCTACTATAACACGCGCCATCATAAAATCATTCACATCGTATTCAATAATACATTCCAATAGTGTCAGCAATGTATCGCCTTCGCTTGTATCTTCCACATCTTTTAAAATTTTCTGATGGGCGTTTTCTATAACATCCAGATAGCCTCTGTGTAAAGTAACAAGAACATTTTTAATAAGTAAAATAGAAAGGTATACGCTTATATCATCGTCCCATGAATTGCGTAAGGGAAGGCGCATAAAGATACTGCCTTCAGAAAGTAATTCCCCTGCAGGGAAACGCAAAAACTCCATACAGGTGGCAATATCTTCTGCATCATGGAGCATATTTTTTACTGTACGCTCCCAAAGTTCGCCTTCCGGGCTTTCATAAAACGCAGTATTCTCTGTGCCTTCAATATCCAGCCAGAAAAACTCCCCTGCTGTCTGGCCTTTTGCCGCAAATTGGGCAAGGTCTGTGTAAACAGAAGAATCTTCAGAAAAATCCATACGTTGCGCGGCATTCTTATGCCCTTTGAGTGCGCGGACAAACATACCTGCTCCTTGCTGTAAACCAAAATTGACCCAAAACCTTGTGAAATATGGGGCAATATTCCCAAAACGTTTTTTTTCCTGTATCTTATTTTTTCCTGCTTTTACAGGATGCAAAAACTTTCGTAAAGCCCCCATTTTTCACCTTCAAACCATCCAGGAAGCTACCATGCCCTCTTTTGTGCCTTCTTACACGCCCGGACAGCGCATTGAAGCGCGTTGCACACGCTGTAAGGACACCACAGGCCACGTTATTGTGGCACTTATTGATGGCGCTGTCGCCAAAGTGGAGTGCTGTGCCTGCAAAAGCGTGCACAAATACTACCCGCCAGAAAACAAAAATGGCGCAGCCAGTGCAAAACCCATACGGGTAAAAGCCGGCCAGGAACGTGTGGCTGTTGCCCAAAAAATGGCAGAAAAAGCCCCTAAGGAAAAGCTGGAAAAAGCCGCAAAAACAACCATTAAACAAGAACAAATGGAAAAAGAATGGGAAAGAGCCCTGGCCCTTGCGCCCGGTCAACCCATTGCGTATACAATCGAGGTGCCTTTAAAAGAAGGCCTTGTGGTAGACCACAAGGTTTTTGGAAAAGGTATTGTACGCGTCTGCACACCGCCAGATAAAGCAGAAATTCTCTTTAAGGACGGTATCAAGCCCTTGCGTTGTAAATGCTAATTCGCTATGCTGTTTTTGTGTCGCTTTTCTCTGTTTTTTCGACACACAATAACCCCATTTTTGGGAGCAACGCATGTTTCTTATTGGAAATATTCTTGTAGCTATTGCCAACATATTGGAAATAATAATCAATTTATACACACTGGTTATTATTGTCAGTGCCCTGCTCTCCTGGGTAAACCCAGACCCTTACAATGTGCTTGTGCGCACTATGCGCATGCTCACTGAGCCTGTCTATTATAGAATACGCAAATACCTGCCTTTTGTGTATATAAGCGGCATTGACCTTTCCCCCGTGGTTCTTTTACTGGCCCTGCAATTTATTAATATGGCAGTGGTGAGGTCTATTTACCAGCTTGGGGTATCGCTTTAATCCATTGTTCAAGGCCAAATTTCGCGTATAAAACCAAAACCTTGGGAGTTCACTATGGAACAGCATGAAGTGGAACGCATCGAAAAGTACGCCGCTAACAACCCTGAAATTAAAAATTTATGGGAAGAGCACCAGCTTTTTGAAAAACAGATAGAAAAGCTGGAAGCCAAATCCTATCTTACCCCCGCGGAAGATCAGGAACTAAAACGGCTTAAAAAGGAAAAACTGGACGGAAAAACCAAGTTACTTGCGCTGTTGGATGCGTGTCCAAACTAATCTTTTTGTGTTTCAACTGATTATAAAAGACCCGCACCGCGCGTCACAAAAGGCGTGTGGTGCGTGTTTTTAATAAACCGGGTATAATACCCGCCAAAATAGCCCATTCCGGGCAGGAAAAAAACAGCAAGCAGGGATTTTTATGGATGAGATGACAGGGGCCAGAGTATTATTGGAAGGCCTGAAACGTGAAGGTGTGGACGTAATCTTCGGGTACCCCGGGGGTGCTGTTCTTGATATTTACCACGAGCTTAAAAACCACCCGGAAATCCGCCATATTCTTGTTCGGCACGAGCAAGGCGCCGCCCATGCCGCCGATGGTTACGCGCGTGCTTCCGGCAAGGTGGGTGTTTGCCTTGTTACCTCAGGCCCAGGCGCCACAAATACAGTTACGGGTCTTGCCACAGCCTACGCGGATTCTATTCCCCTTGTTGTTATTACAGGCCAGGTACATACCCACCTTATAGGGAACGATGCCTTCCAGGAAGTGGATATTGTTGGCATTACCCGCCCCTGCACCAAACACAATTTTCTTGTAAAAGACCTGAAAGAATTCCCCAAACTTATCCGTCAGGCTTTTCACCTTGCGCGTTCCGGTCGCCCGGGGCCTGTGCTTATTGACTTTCCCAAAGACCTTATGACAAAAAAAATTCCCTTTGTCTGGCCGCAGGATGTTACCATGCGCAGCTACAACCCCACATACCGCCCCAATTTACACCAAATCCGACGCGCTACAGACCTTTTGCTTGCCGCAGAACGCCCCCTCCTGCTGGCAGGCGGCGGTGTTATTTCCTCCAATGCTTCCGAGGCCTTTACCCGCATAGCCCGCGACTGGGACATACCTGTTACCTCCACCCTGATGGGCCTTGGCAGTTTTCCGGGTGATGACCCGCTGTGGCTTGGCATGCTTGGTATGCACGGCACATTTACCGCCAACAAGGCCATACACAATGCAGACCTTCTGCTTGCCGTGGGCGCCCGCTTTGACGACCGTGTGACAGGCAAACTTTCGGAATTTGCCCCCAAAGCCAAAATTATCCATATTGATATTGACCCCACCTCCATCCGCAAAAATGTGGAAGTGGAAGTGCCCGTTGTGGGCGACTGCCGCCACGCCCTTGAAGGCATTATGGAAATTGCGGCAGAACGCCTTAAAACCACCCCCAAGGACTGGAAAAACGACCACGCAGACTGGCTTAAGCAAATAGACGCATGGCGCACCTCCACCCCGCTTTCCTGGCATAAAGGGGAAAAACTTAAGCCCCAGCAAGTGCTGGAATTTCTGGAAAGTGTCACAACCGGCAAAACCATTTACTCCACAGAAGTGGGGCAAAACCAAATGTGGGCCGCCCAGTTTCTTACTATTAAAGAACCCCGCACCTTCATCACTTCCGGGGGCCTTGGCACCATGGGGTATGGCCTGCCCGCCGCCATTGGCGCCCAAATTGCCTTCCCAGACAAGCTGGTGATAGATATAGCGGGCGATGGCTCCATCCAGATGAATATCCAGGAGCTTGCCACTGCTGTCAGCCAAAATCTGCCCGTTAAAGTGCTTATTCTCAACAATTCCTTTTTGGGCATGGTTCGCCAGTGGCAGGAACTTTTTTACGGCAAAAATTATTCCTTCACCCCCATGCACGAGCAGCCGGACTTTGTGAAACTGGCAGAAGCCTATGGCGCGGAAGGCATCCGCATACAAACCCTGGAGGAATTACACACCCTGCTTCCCAAAGCCCTTGCTTCCCCCCGCACCACCATTATTGATGTTCGCGTGGATCCGGCAGAAAATGTTTATCCCATGGTTCCCTCCGGTGCCTCGCTGGATGAAATGCTTCTGGTTTAACATATGAGAGAAGGATATACCATGAGACGAGTGCTTTCTGTACTGGTAGAAAACGAACCCGGCGTGCTTTCCCGCGTTGCCGGCCTCTTTAGCGGACGCGGCTTTAACATAGAATCGTTAAATGTTGCCCCTACACTGGAAACCGGTGTTTCCCACATGACCATAGCCACCCACGGCGATGCCCAGATTGTTGAACAAATTGTCAAACAATTACGCAAGCTTGTTACTGTAATCAAAGTGGTGGACTTTGAAGATTCCGCCACTGTAGAACGGGAAATGATGCTGCTTAAACTGAATGCGGAAGAAAGCAAGCGCGGGGAAATTCTGCGTATTGTAGACATTTTCCGCTGCAAAGTGGTGGATGTAAGCCTGAATGAGCTCACCATTGAAGCCACAGGCACCCACGATAAAATGGAAGCTATCCTCAACCTGCTTACCCGCTTTGGTGTTAAAGAAATTGCCCGCACAGGCACTGTTGCCATGCGTCGCTCCATGCAAACAGCAGAGTAAGGCCACCGCCCTTTTTCCTTTCCCATACCATACTTTTATTAATATATTAAGGAGATAACCATGCAAGTTTTTTATGAAAAAGACGCCAATTTTGACCTGCTTAAAGGTAAAACCGTCGCCATTATCGGTTATGGCAGCCAGGGCCATGCCCATGCCCAAAACCTGCGCGATTCCGGCGTTAATGTGGTGATTGGCCAGCGCCCGGGCAGCCCCAACTACCAGCTTGCCCTTGATCACGGCTTTAAGCCGCTCTCTGCCGCAGAAGCCGCCGCACAGGCCGATTTTATCATGGTTCTCCTGCCAGACCAGCACCAGGCTTCTGTTTACGAAAATGACATCAAGCCCCATCTTACCAAAGGCAAATCCCTCCTTTTTGCACACGGCTTTAACATCCATTTTAACCAAATTACCCCCCCCGCAGATGTGGACGTCTTTATGGTTGCCCCTAAAGGCCCGGGCCACCTTGTACGCCGTACCTTCACAGAAGGCGGCGGCGTGCCCTGCCTTGTGGCCGTGCATCAGGACGCCTCTGGCCAGGCCCTGCAAAAAGGTCTGGCGTATGCCCAGGGCATTGGCGGCACCCGCTCCGGCGTTATCCTTACCACCTTCCGCGAAGAAACAGAAACCGACCTTTTTGGCGAACAGGCCGTCCTCTGCGGCGGTGTTTCCGCCCTCATCAAGGCCGGCTTTGAGACCCTTGTGGAAGCAGGCTACCAGCCGGAAATTGCCTACTTTGAATGCCTGCATGAAATGAAACTTATTGTAGACCTTATTTACGAAGGCGGCCTCGCCCGTATGCGTTACTCTGTCTCCGATACAGCCGAATACGGCGACTACGCCATTGGCAAACGTATTATCACGGCAGAAACAAAAGCAGAAATGAAAAAAGTGCTTACAGAAATACAGGAAGGCACCTTTGCGAAAGAATTTATTCTGGAAGCAAAAGCCAATTACCCGGAATTCCGCGCACGCCGCCGTTTGGAAGCAGAACACCAAATTGAGCAGGTAGGGCAAAAACTCCGCTCCATGATGCCCTGGCTTAATCAGTAAGAGAAGTGTGCGCTGGGGGAGGGGAAAACCCCATTTTGTGGACAAAAAGGGGTTTTCCCCT
>CAZJOG010000042.1:12034-14013 GCA_964547565.1 uncultured Desulfovibrionaceae bacterium | reverse complement strand
GCAAACTGAGCAGATTCACGCTTAACTGGGTGTACATTTTTTTGTTGCAGGATCACAATAACTGGTTGGCATAGGGAAAAGTATGAAAACATATATTAAGCTCAACAAGGCCAACTGGGATGAAAGAGCCCCACTGCATGCTGCTTCTAAGGAGTATGCGCTAAAGACCTTTATTGACGACAGTCAGTACATTTCAGATGTTGTTCGTTTTGATAGACAACTTTTAGGTAATATTACTGGGCAAAAGGGGATTCACTTACAATGCCATATAGGCACGGATACTATTTCACTCTCTCGCCTGGGAGCTGCCATGACGGGTCTGGACTTCTCTGCCGCTTCCATCGCTCAGGCCTGCCTGCTTTCCGAACAAAGCGGAACTTTTGCCAAATTCATAGAATCCGAGGTCTACAGCGCGGTAGAGGCCACGGAAAAGAATAAATTTGACTTTGTTTACACCGGCATAGGGGCTTTATGCTGGCTTCCTGATATTGATCGTTGGGCGCAAGTTGTTGCGGATCTGTTACGGCCTGGAGGACGTTTATTTATTCGGGAGGGGCATCCTATTCTATGGGCATTAGATGAAAAAATCCAGGATGCCCTTGTCGTGGCTTATCCATATTTTGAGCAAGAAAAACCTACTGTATGGGAAGATGAAGCAACCTATGTCCAAACAGACAAGAAATTAAGCTCTACAATCACACACGAATGGAACCATGGCATAGGAGAAATTGTCACTGCCTTGCTTGCCCATAATATGGAACTTACTTTCTTGAAAGAACACGATTCCGTTCCTTGGGAAGCCCTGCCTGGTCAAATGGCCTGTTCAGATGATGGCGAATGGAGACTTATAAAAGGCAAACATCGATTACCGCTTACGTACACACTTCAAGCGGTAAAGAAAGACTAAAATCCATAATTGGATGTCGTTTACGCCGCATTGTCCGAAAGCACTTTAGAGATTTCTTAGCGCTTCGCCTCTATTGAATTCGATTCCCTTTTACGCTATCGAAGTGATGAAATTTGCTGCTTGAGTACGAATTTGAGTAACTTTGTGCAAAATAAATTTTTATTTAAGTAATTACGCCATGTTAAAGCTATATTTAGGTGGCCCCCCGCCTCCACCAAGTAACAATTTCAAAAAGCCCCATAAAGTCTCAAAAACTTTGTGGGGCTTTCGTTTTATCAACATACGGTGTCTTGCATAGTCCCACATAGCCCCTAAACATCTACCAGCCATGCTGGTATGTACGCCAGTATAGAGGGGGTGCTAAAAGTCGATACCAGCATTTTGTATTGCTTTGCCCCGTAAGCATTCCCCGTCGTGCTGGTATTTTTACAGCATAGGCACCAAGTGAAACCAGCACAATAGAAGTACACCAGCATGAAGCGTACAGATACTTTTTTGCGAAGCCTAAAAGGCACTTAACGTGCAAAAACACTCCGATGCTGGTGGACTTTGTTTGTATATTTCTCCCACTGGTGGCAAGCTCTGGCGCATGGATTACCGTTACGGGGGGAAGCAAAAGGCTCTCCGTCTTGCTTTTTCCCAGCCTAAACGCCTATCTGCATGTGCACAAGATTGTAGCAGGATCAATAGCTACCTCAATAAATAAGTTGACTTAACGCAATAAATCATAATAATAACATACAAAACAAATTATAAATATGGAGAAGAAGCAACTATGCAAATTCGCTACTTAAAAAAATATACTATAGTTAGCGTATCAACTAAAGCATTTCAGGCCATTGTCTTTTCAGGCTTGCTTTTTTTTCGCAAGTCCAGCTGCTTATGCGGCTCAAATAAATGTTGGGTACATTGACAACAGCAATGCTGTTAATCTTGTTAATGGTAATGTAGTTGGTATGTACACAGACATCTCAGCTGATAACTTGATCAACAATGGCGTTATTAATATAAATAACAGAACTGGTGGTGCCATTGGCATGTATACAAATTTAGGGTCTGGTGGTGGCACAGC
>CAZJOG010000042.1:0-11934 GCA_964547565.1 uncultured Desulfovibrionaceae bacterium | reverse complement strand
AACTTAACCAACAATGGTAGCATCACTTCTTCTACTACTTCTGTTAATGCTGTTGCTAATGCCTTTGGCATGTATGCCAATCTCTTTACAACCGACTCAACAGCTTACTTATCAAACACAGGTTATATCAAGGTAGATGGCGCAAACCAAGCTCATCAAGCCTATGTGCAAGGAAATTATAATACATACACAGACAGTAGCGCAGGTGGCACAGCCCATATCACCACTTGGGCAATGCAATGGAAAGATTATGCACCAGTTACAAACAATCAAAAACCCTTTGGTGTTAAGTATAACGCAACTTTAAATTTTGCTAACACACGCCTGATTTTAACCCCAAGTTTGACAGATTTTGAGTATGGCAAAGCTTATGCAGTGAAAGATATTGCTTATGATTATGATGCATTAGGTACTAATAAAGGCTTTATAGATGGCAAAATCGGCTCAGCTGTTGGGGCATTGCCGTTTTTAACAGCGCAGTTAACAGGAACAGATTTAAATGACCAAAAAATTTCCTTAAGCATTGACCCTAAAAAAAGCGATGGGCAAACCCTAGCTGTAAACACAGTCAACAACGCACAAGCCATGTTTAGCCGCGTAAACAGCGTGTTATCTGACAATAGCAACAAGGGCACTAACTATGGTTTAAGCTCGGGAAATGGTGCTGGTGCGCGCTTTTCTTTGCAAGTTAGACCATATTATGGCTATCAAAAACGCAGTGGCGCTGCTGCCTCATCTCATGAGGCTGTTGGGGGTATGCTTTTTGGTAATTTTGAAACCTCAGGTGGACACAGCTTTGGCGTGCATGTCGGTATGGAACAAAATATAAACAAAAATGACGGCAAAACTCTTAAAAGCCGTTCAACTTCTGGCTTGCTTGGTGTGCATGGCAGATACCAAATAACTGATCCAGCGTATATTCGCGGACAAGTTAGCGGTGTTATTTCCACCAATGACAATGATTTTTACTCAACAGTTGGTACCCATACGAGACACAGCAACACAACGTATGGCCTGTATGGTGGACTTTTTGGTGGCTATGATTTTAATATTAACAAAAATAATACCATTACTCCAGAAATTGGCATTTCTGCTTTGCGGAGCCACTTACCAAAGATGAATGTTACCTATGATCTTAACCCAACCTTAAATCAAGAATACGCTAAGCAAGATTACACCGCTGTATATGCCAATGCTTCATTACGCTGGACAGGCGACTTTGATCTTGGCGGCTATATGCTAAAACCAACTGTTATGGCTGGCGTGCGCCAAACCTTGACTGACGGCAAGATGAAGTCAAAACTGACGTATATGGGCGATAGCTTTAGTTCGTCAATTACGGATGACTTAACTGTTGGCTTCGCACAAGTGGGTGTGAGCATTGGGCTGACGCAGAATATTGCGTTAAGTTTGTCGTATTATGGTGAATATGGCGATAAGACCAGCAACCATATGGCTTATGCTCATTTGAAATGGACATTTTAGACAATGCTTAATACACAATTCACCATGCACAATAAAAGCAGAAAGGCATTGGCTTAAAACGGAAGTCTTGTTAATAGGAAGCAGAAACGTATCCGCCCATGCAAGCCAGTTTTTCGCACCAGTTGGCGTTGGCGCAAGCCTCCACGGCTTCTTTTATTGCAGGCACAAGGCCAGAAAGCTTTTCTGTCTTGTTCGAGCATAAAGAAGCCTTTATTTTACTTCACGTTTTATTGCATTTGACACATTCCCCCTTTGCCCATATTCTGTAGCAGAATAGCAACCCGTTCTGATAGTCAAGGAGAACCCCATGCAAATGTTATACAAAAAACCCGCAAGACTCAGTTTTCCCACAAGTATTATTGGCTTGGGAGGCGAACATTTTGTCGGTATGCCCCAGGAGCAGGTTAACGCCATTATGGACGCCGCCATAGAAGGGGGCATGGATTATATAGATATTTTTATGCCAGACCCCACAGTACGCACAACCATTGGCCATGCGCTGAAAGGCCGCCGCGAAAAAATGCATATCCAGGGGCATCTTTGCACCGTACACCATGAAACCCAGTACGAACGCACACGCGATGTAGCCAAGATAAAACCTTCTTTTGAAGACTTACTTACCCGCCTGCAAACAGATTATATTGATGTTGGCATGATCCACTATGTGGACACGGAAGAAGACTTTGAGAGTGTTTTTAACAGCCCTGTTATCGACTATGCGCTGGATTTGCAAAAAAAAGGCATTATCCACCATCTGGGTATGAGTTCCCATAATCCGCTGGTGGCATTAAAAGCAGTGGAAACGGGCCTTTTGGATGTTTTACTTTTTAGTATTAACGCCGCGTATGATCTGGAAAAACCAGAGACTGATATCTTCAACCTGATTGAATTTGCGGATCTGAAAGAAGGCAACTGGACCATAGACCCAAACCGCCAAAAGCTTTACAGCACATGCGAACATGCCGGTATAGGCATAACCGTGATGAAAGGTCTGGGCGGCGGCAGTCTGCTTAAAGCGGAAACATCTCCCTTTGGCAAAGCCATGAACGTAGCCCAGTGCTGCCATTATTGTCTCACCCGCCCGGGTGTTTGCAGTGTGTTGGTGGGTTGCGCCAGCCCGGAAGAAGTCCACGCCGCCCTTGGCTATCTTTCTGCCACAGATGCGGAAAAAGACTACGCGCCCATCCTCAGTGGGGCGGAGCATGTGCAGCTTACAGGCCGCTGTATGTATTGCAACCACTGCCAGCCCTGCCCTGCGCAAATTGACATAGCCGCTGTGACAAAATATCTGGATCTTGCCACCTTGCAGGATACGGTTCCCCCCAGCGTTCGTCAGCATTACATGGCCCTGCCCCATAATGCCACTGACTGCCTGATGTGTGGCCGCTGTGAAGATAACTGCCCCTTTAGCGTGCATGTGCGGGCTAATATGGAACGCGCACGGCGTGTGTTTGCCTGAGATTAAAAAACAAAGCTTTTTGTTAAACGCAGGCCTCCTGCGGGAAAAACAAAAAACGACAGGTAAATTCTGGGTAAATCCTCGGCAAACCACAAAACTTTTTGCTTGCTTTTTTTGGCAGGCAGGCGTACAAAACCCTTTCTTACGCGAAAATTTCACGCCCTGAGGGGCTATGGGAGAATACAATTATGGGCAAGCAATGCGAAATCTGTGGCAAAAAAGCGCAAGTGGGCAATTTACGCAGCCACTCCAATATTAAAACCAAGCGCCGTTTTAACCCCAATTTGCAAAGTGTTCGCCAGGAACTGGAAAACGGTCAGGTGCGCACAGTGAATGTATGCACACGCTGCCTGCGTTCCGGCGCTATCCAAAAGCCCACCGTAAAGCAACACCAAAGCTAAAAAGATTTTCTCTTCTGGAGAAAAGCAACCATATCCCATGCAAAAAGGGTTTGCCGATGGCAAATTCTTTTTGCTTTTAAAAAAAGTCATGTCCAACCGCCTTCCAGTCAGACGGTCAGCCCGAGCCAGCCATTCGCACCATGTTGCCCATGTACCCCATGTTCCCCATGTTCCCATGTGGCGCAGACCTCTCTCTGTCCCGCGCACCTGGCGGGTAGTGGACGACAGGCGTAAATTCAGCCACCATACGGAACACAGGGGCAGAACACTCCCAGGCCCAGACACCCGCACGCAGGAATTATGGCGTTTGACACTGGAAGCCAGAAGTATCCCCTACACTGTTACCGGCAATGCGGAAAATACCCGCTTTTTTGTCCCCGCCCTGTGTGAAATAATGGCGCGGGAAGAGCTGAGCGCCCTGCGGCATGAGCATGCTAATAAGCCCCCCCGGGCCCCGTTTATCCCCCAGCCCCATGCCTGGCTGGCCATGCTGCTGATGGTTTTTCTTTTTTTCTGGCAGGCATTTGCAAGCGCCTGGGTATACCTGCCGCTGGAGCATATACCAGACCCCGCCTACTGGCTGGAACGCGGCAAGGTGGATGTTTACCGCATTGTTGTTCTGCGGGAATGGTACCGCTGCCTTACGGCTCTTACCCTGCACGCGGATAGCTTCCATTTTTTCAGCAACTTTCTTATCACATTCCCGTTTTTGTTTATGCTGGCCCGTCGTATTGGCCCGGGCATGGCTGTGGCTCTTACCCTTCTTGCTGGTGGGCTGGGGAATGCGCTGAATGTTTTTTACCAGCCCTACACCCATACAAGCATTGGTTTTTCCACCGCTTTTTTTGCTATTGTAGGGCTTTTATGCGCCCAGGCCGCGTTTACAGATTCCGAAACCAACTGGCGGCGGCATGTGCTTGCGCCTATAGCCGCCGGTCTTGGTCTTTTGGCGCTTCTGGGGACAGGCGGGGGGAATACCGATTATGCCGCCCATATTTTTGGCTTTATAGCCGGCCTTTTTCTGGGGGCTTTCCACAGTCTGTTTGAGCGGCACATATGCCCCACCCCAACATTTGTCCGCTGGACTATGGGCCTTGGTGTCCCTGGCTTTTTATTCTGGTGCTGGGACAAAGCGTTTAGCGGATAAAAGGAAAAACCCATGCCCCCCAAAATACGCGCGGATCAGCTTATTTTTGAACAGGGTCTTGCAGAAAGCAGGGAACAGGCCAAACGCCTTGTTATGGCAGGCAAAGTTGCGCTTTTGGGAGAAAACGGCAGCCAGACCCCTGTGCCAAAACCAGGCCACCCCTACCCTGCTTCTGCCCAATTTACGCTGACCGGGCAGGAACAATTTGTCAGCCGCGGCGCGTATAAACTACTCACCGCGCTTCACCATTTCCAGATAGATGTTACGGGTTTTGTGTGTGTGGATGTGGGCGCTTCCACAGGCGGATTTACGGATTGCCTTCTGCAGCATGGCGCCAGCCGCGTGTATGCTTTAGATGTAGGCCATGCCCAGCTGCACGAAAAATTGCAACGTGACCCGCGGGTTATTTCCATGGAAGGGGTAAACGCACGCCATGCAACAAACGATACTCTGCCGGAACCTGTTGATATGCTTGTGGCGGATATTTCCTTTATATCCCTCACTATCGCCCTTCCCCCCTGCCTTGTATGGCTGAAAAAAAATGCGTTGGCCCTTACCCTTATCAAACCACAGTTTGAAGTAGGCCCACATCAGACAGTCAAAGGGGTGGTTAAAGACGAAGAAGCCCGGCAGGAAGCCATAGAAAAAGTAAAAACTTCGCTTCTACTCTGCGGCCTTGTCTTCCAGGGTCTTGTCCCTTCTGCCATAAAAGGCCCCAAAGGCAACCAGGAATATATTGCCTTCTGGAAAAAAGGGTGAGGGGTAAATTTTACGTTGAGGATATTTTTTCACTGCCTTTAGAAAATTATCGCAACTTGTTGCAATAATTTTCGGATATGCTCTAGGGACACTTGACAAAACAGCCATTCTTGAACATGATACCGCAATGCCTGACACGCCTTGTGCGCAGGGCAGCTTTTGTGCCTGTAAAAACAGGACTCTTACTACCACAAAAAAAGGACATTCCATGAAAAAAATTCTTTCTTCACTGGCAGTTCTGGCCACCATGTTTGCCGGCACCCAGGCGTTTGCCGCCCCGCTTATTGTTGCGTCTGATGCTACCTGGCCCCCGTTTGAAATGTTGGATGAAAATAAAGCGGTTATCGGGTATGCGCCTGATTATATCAAAGCTGTTGCCCAGGAAGCCGGCCTTGAAGTAGAAGTACGCAACACCGCATGGGACGGCATTTTTGCTGCTCTTGGTTCCCGCCAGTGTGATATTATCGCTTCTTCTGTTACTATTACCGAAGACCGCAAAAAAACCATGGCCTTTACAGAACCCTATTTTGAAAACTACCAGGCACTTGTGGTCCCCAAGGATTCCCCCATCAAGACTCTGGAAGACTTGAAGGGCAAAAAAGTGGGCGGCCAAATTGGCACCACCGGCATTTTATACACCCAGAAACTGAATGAAGGCGGCCTTGGTGCAGAAATCAAAACCTACGACGAAGTGGGTTTGGCTATGGAAGACTTAAAGAATGGCCGTATTGACGCTGTTATGGCAGACGACCGCGTTTCCAAATTCTATGCGGAACGTAAGTCTGACTACGCAAACCTTCTGCATGTTGCCCTTATTACCGATGAAGTGGAATACTTTGGTTTTGCCGTCCGTAAGGACGACACCGCCCTTCTTGAACAGCTTAACAAAGGCATTGCCGCTGTTAAAGAAAAAGGCATAGAAAAAGAATTGACGGAAAAATGGCTTGCAGGTGAATAACACCTGAATCTCTGCCCCTGGCCCCGGCCATAAACCGGGGCAGGGGAAAAAGCACCACCTGCCTGCTTATTTGCCCTGCTTTGCCTATTGCCTGTTGCATATTGCGGATTTTTTTGTCGGGTATTTTTTTGGCGCAGGCATCTGCAAAACCGCGTGGATACCACCGGGCTGTTCTTTTTCCCCCAATACCCTTTGCCTTATGAGGCCTGTATGCCCAAGCCCACCCAGCAACCGCCCAATGTGCAAACCTCTGTTGTAACGTATATTATTACAGAAGGTCCATCATCCGTCCCCCAGGGACAAGGGCCTGTTAATGCCTGGAGCATTGCGTTTACTTTTGCAGTGCTCACCCTTATTGGTCTTTGTCTGTACCGGCCAGATCCATACTGGAAAGTGATGAACTTTTTGCCTGACGGCCTTTTGGTCACCTTCCAGATTACCCTTATTTCCATTTGTATTTCCGTTCCCCTTGGCCTTTTTACAGGGCTTGGCCGCCTTTCCAAAAACAAGATTATTAATCTTCTTGCCTCCACCTATGTGGAAGTTATCCGCGGCATCCCCCTGCTTATGCAGCTTTTTTATATTTACTTTGCTATGGGTGCTTTTTTAAAACTAAGCCCTATGCTTTCCGCTATTATTGCCTTAAGTTTCTGTTATGGGGCATACATGGGCGAAGTTTTCCGCGCAGGTATACTGGCTGTGCCCAAAGGGCAAACAGAGGCCGCACGCTCCCTTGGTTTTAACCGCTTCCAAACCATGTTTATTGTGGTTTTGCCCCAAGCCCTGCGTACTATTATCCCCCCTGTGGGGAATGAGTGTATAGCGCTTTTAAAAGATACCTCACTTGTTTCTGTTATCGCTGTGGCAGACCTTTTGCGGCGGGGCCGCGAATACGCTTCCGTAACGTATGAGTATTTTGAAACGTATACGGTTGTTGCTCTTACATACCTTATTATCACGCTTTTGCTCTCTAAGGGTCTTAGCTTGCTGGAAGGGAGGCTCTCGCATTATGACAGACTTCGCTGAAAACAATGGCCCCAAATATACAGACCCTCCCATTATTTCCATACGCGGCCTCTGGAAGTTTTTTGGCCCTCTGGCAGCCTTGCAAGACGTTAATCTTGATATATGGCCCGGGGAAAAAGTGGTGATTATTGGCCCTTCCGGCTCTGGCAAATCCACTGTGCTGCGCACCATCAACCGCCTGGAAAAAGGCGACAGTGGCACCATTACTGTAGAAGGCCAGGACATTGTAGATTCTGAGCATGATATTAATAAAATGCGCCAGCGCCTTGGGATGGTTTTCCAGAATTTTAACCTTTTTCCCCACATGGATGTGCTGAAAAACCTTACGGTTGCACCCATGAAACTCAAAAAAGTACCCCGTGACGATGCGGAAGAACTGGCGCGCTCCCTTTTGAAAAAAGTGGGCCTCTCAGATAAACGCTATTCCTACCCTTCCCAGCTCTCCGGCGGCCAGCAGCAGCGTGTGGCTATTGCCCGCGCCCTTGCCATGCAACCGCATATTATGCTGTTTGACGAGCCAACTTCTGCCCTTGACCCTGAAATGATTGGCGAAGTGCTGGAAGTTATGGTGAATTTGGCCAATGAAGGCATGACCATGGTGGTGGTAACCCATGAAATGAACTTTGCCAAAGAAGTGGCAGACAGGGTCATTTTTATGGACCAGGGGAAGATTGTGGAAGAAGGACAACCTTCAGAGATTTTTTCCAACCCTAAGTCACCACGATTACAACAGTTTTTAAATCAAATTCTGTAAGCCCTTAAACCTGCTTACCTTAAAAGCGCTCGGCTTTCCTTGACAAGGGGCTCTGGCAAATGCTATTCTTGCTTGCATAAAAGGCAACCGAATTATCGCAACCACGCATAGTACATGCCTTTTTTGAATAAAGACGGAATACCAGGCGGAACGATGGAAGAAAATACCTTCAGCTCGCAAGTAACCCCCTTGGAAGGAGTAAGTCTTTCCTTGGATAATGGCGCAACCATGGCCTTTAAAGGCCGTCTTTTCTCTGAATCTTCCTTTTTTACGGAAGAAGGCGCCCTTACCCGCCAGCGCTTGTATGTGACAGAAAACAAAGAGCATGTGTATTCCTTTGTGGCAGGCCAGGGCAACCAGAAAGAACGCCGCGCCTACCGCATAGCATTAGAAAGCGCAAGTGGGGAAACCATTTGCCACGCCCATAACGGAAAAAGTGGCATGGCTTTGCCGCTTGATTTGCTTCTTCTGGCTGTACGCGGCCTTTGCGGTCTGGAAGATGCAGAAAGTAGCGAACTTATGGAAAGCGTAGAAGAAACACTGAAGGCCGCCAATATCTGATGTCTAAATGCAAAAATTTTGAACATCATGTTGCTCAAAATTTTCGCAGGATCGTTCGCAAAAAAACGTGGTTTTTTGCTCACTTACGCCGCTCATGGCGGCGTAAAAGCCTACGGGTTTTATAGTGTTTACTTGCAAAAGTAAACAGTAAAACATGTATTTTTTGCCAGCAAATTTTTAAAAGGCCACATCCCGTGGCCTTTTGTGTACCTTGCCCGCTGCAACCTCCCGCAAAAACAGGAATAAAATATGGATATACAAACCTTAGAAAAAAACAAAGCCAAACAATTGTTTGGCTTTACCCTTATCCAGGAAGAAATAATACCGGAAATTGGCGGGATAGCCCGTGTTTTCCGCCATACAGCCACAGGGGCGGAACTGCTCTCCGTTATTAACGATGACGAAAATAAATGTTTTTCCGTCAACTTCCGTACTCCCCCGCACGATTCTACAGGTGTTGCCCATATTCTGGAACACTCCGTCCTGTGCGGCTCCAGCAAATACCCTGTGAAAGAACCCTTTGTGGAGCTTTTAAAAAGCTCCCTGCAAACCTTCCTGAATGCCCTTACTTTCCCGGATAAAACCTGCTACCCGGTTGCCAGCGCGAATCTGCAGGATTTTTATAATCTGGTGGATGTTTATATAGACGCGGTTTTTGCCCCCCGTATTCTGGAAGATAATGGCACCCCCTTTTCCGAAGGCCGCAATATTTTGCGTCAGGAAGGCTGGCATATAGAACCCGGGGCAGAAGAAAACCAGGAAAACTGGTCGTTCCAGGGTGTTGTCTACAATGAAATGAAAGGGGTATACTCTTCGCCCGATGCCCTGCTGATGGAAGAAAGCCAGCATGCCCTTTTTCCCCACACCCTGTATGCCCTTGATTCTGGCGGCAAACCGGAAGATATTGTTAACCTTACCTACGAAGACTTCCGCGCTTTCCACCAAAAATTTTACCACCCCAGCAATGCCCGCTTTTTTTTCTGGGGGGATGACCCGGAAGAAACACGCCTTGCCAAACTTGCGGACTACCTGCAAGGGTATAAAAAAATCCACGTGGATTCCCGCATAGACACACAAAAACACCTGTATCTTCCCCGTAAAATAGAAGCCCCTTACGCGGCTGAACCTATGGAAGAAAACAGCGAAACAGATACCCCCACCCCTTCCCTTAAAGCCCATGTTACCGTTAGCTGGCTTTTATGCGACAGCGACCAGACAGAAGAACGTATGGTGCTGGAAATGCTGGAACATATTCTTATGGGTATGCCCGGTTCTCCCTTACGCAAAACCCTTATGGACTCCGGCCTTGGGGAAGATATTACGGGCGCCGGGCTGGAGACAGACCTTGTGCAAGTGTATTTTTCCACAGGACTGCGCTCTATTTCCCCCGCAGATGCAGACCTTGTGGAAGTGCTTATTTTAGAAACCCTGGCTGAACTTGCGGAAAAAGGTTTAAGCCCACAATCTATTGAAGCGGCGGTGAACAGCCTGGAGTTTGACCTTAGAGAAAACAATACAGGCCGCTTTCCCCGCGGGCTGGATGCCCTTTTTTCCTCCCTCACCACATGGCTGTATGATAAAGATCCCCTTGCGCCCCTGAAATGGGAAGCCCCCCTTGCCTCTATCAAAAAACGTCTGGAAAATGGCGAAAAAGTGTTTGAAAATGCCATCCGCAAATGGCTTATAGACAACACCCACCGTTGCCTTGTGGTGCTTTTACCAGATCCCACCCTTGCGGAAAAACATGAACAGGAAGAAGCCGCCCGCCTTGCAGATATGCGCCTCCGTATGTCCCCGGATGAAGAAAAACTCACCCGCGAAATAACCCAAAACCTCCACGCTTCGCAGTCAAAACCAGACAGTGCGGAAGCCCTTGCCTCTATCCCCTGCCTCAGCCCAACCGACATGCCACGGGAAAATCCGCTTCTTCCCCATACAGAACTGCCCCCGCACTTTCTTCTGCATGGACTGGATACCCGCGGTATCCTGTATACACGCCTGCTGTTTTCCTTAGAGCATATCCCCCAACACCTTTTGCCTCTTACCGGCCTTTTCTGCCGCGCCCTTACAGAAATGGGCACTTCCCAACACTCTTTTGTGGAGTTGGGACTGGAACTAGCCATGCACACGGGCGGCATTGGCGCCTCTACCTTATTCCAAAACCCCTTCCCCCTTACAGAAGGCGGCCCCCGTCAACCTCTGGCCCACCTTGTTCTCACAGGCAAAGCCACCCAAAAACAACTCCCCCACTTTCTTTCCCTTTTGGAGGAAATTCTTCTCCACAACACCTTTAATAACCGCGAACGTTTTCTCCAAATGGCTTTAGAAGAAAAAGCCCGTCTGGAACAAAGCCTTATCCCCGCCGGCCATTCCTATGTTTCCCTCTATCTGGGAGCCTCCCTTTCCGCTGCAGGTGTTCTGGATGAATACACAAGCGGCCTTACCTACCTAAACGCCATGCGTGCCCTTAATGCCCGTCTGGAAAACGACTGGGAAGGCGTGCGCCAAGACCTGCTTACCCTCGCCGGCCTTATATTCCCCCACCTTGTCCTGTGTGACCTTACCGCAGACCCTGAGCTTTTGCCAGAAGCCCAGCGGGCCATCACCTCCCTTGTCCATACTCTGGAAAATACACTCCCCCAAACAGCAAAAGCCGCCCCCCTGCTCTCCCTTCCCCTGCTTTCCCCTGCCCCCCAAGCCTTTATTACCCCTGCACAGGTTAACTACATGGGCCTTGCCACCAACCTGCACGCCACAGGGTATATACCCCACGGCTCTGCCGCCGTTATCCTTAAACACCTGCGTATGGCTTACCTGTGGGAAAAAGTGCGCGTCCACGGCGGCGCTTATGGCGTGTACGCCAACTACAGCCGCGTCAGTGGCGCCCTTGTTTTCCTCTCTTACCGCGACCCACAGGTTGCCGCCACACTGGAAAACTTCCGCGCTACACCCGACTACCTGGACTCCGCCCCCCTGACACAGGACGATATTAACCGCGCTATCGTAGGCGCTATTGGGGATATGGATACCTACCTGCTGCCCAGCGCAAAAGGCAGCACTGCCCTCAACCGTTACCTTATCCGCGATACACCCCAAAAACGCCAGCAAATGCGAGAGGAAATTCTCTCCACAACACTGCGCCACTTCCGGGATTTTGCCCCCGCACTCCACGCGGCACTCCAAACAGCAACACCCGCCGGCCTCGGCGGCGCAAGCCTTACGGCCTACGCACAACAACAATCCTGGGATGTAAAGAAAGTTTTGTGAGGGGGGAAGATGTTGGGGGAGGGCGGGAGACCTTTTTTGTTGAAACAAAAAAGGTTCCCGCCCTCCCCCAAACCCCCTCCCACCCTCCCAAAAAAACTTTTTATTGTGAATGGCTTT
>CAZJOG010000041.1:11310-14330 GCA_964547565.1 uncultured Desulfovibrionaceae bacterium | reverse complement strand
CTTAATACGAGCGGCTTTACCTTTAAGGTTGCGCAGGTAGTAAAGGCGGGAACGGCGCACACGGCCTTCCGTCACAACCTCAATATGATCAATAAAAGGGGAATGGAGGGGGAGAATACGTTCCACACCCACGCCGTCAGAGACTTTGCGCACCGTAAAAGTAGCGCCTGTGGTGCCGCGTTGGATGCGGATAACATTGCCCTGGAAGATCTGGATGCGTTCTTTTTCGCCTTCCACAATACGCAGGTGTACTTTCACAGTATCGCCGGACTTAAAGCTCGGGATATCCATGCGCATTTGTTCGCGCTCAATTTTCTCAATGATATTCATTCCATATACTCCTTCGCGTAAGCGTTTAAGCGTCGTAATCTCCCAGCAGTCTGTCCAGCATAATAGCGGCAGCGCTGCGGACCGAGAGGTGGTTGTAGTCTCCTGCAAAACGTATGGGCGGTAAGAGAATATCGCACATACGAAGCACATCCGCCGCCAGGCCTTTGGCAGTGCCAAGCAGAAGGATGGCGTGGTGAGAAGCAAGTAATTGGCGCACTTCCGGGTAGGGGGTGCATACTTTTTGCTCTCGGCCCTTTTTGTCCACAAAGGCATTGGCACTACTTGCAAGCAAGAGGGGGCGCCGGCCTGTTTGTTGTTCCACAAAGGCTATGTATGTTTCCAGGCTTTTGTGGGGGCAAAGGAGAGAAAGGGCGTCTGCCCGGTCGGCCTTTGCGGTGTGGACACCGCTCACCCAGTGGCTTTTCAGGTTTTGCGCAAGGGCAAGCTGGTCTTCCAGAGGGGTGATAATACCTACAGAAAAAAGTCCATAGGTGCGGGAACTGCGAGATATATCGTGAATGTCCAAGTTTGTCAAAGAACTTGTGCCAATTATTTTTTCGTTAAGAATAACAGGGTGATGCACAAGGGCGATAGAAAGATTACGGCCCAGAGTGCAGGGTTTTTCTGCGGCAAGCAAGGTGCGGTCTGTAGCAGAAAGGCTTGCGTATGTAAGTAAATCTGGCCGATTACGAAGTGTTTTGCGTAAACTTTGTTCTTTGCGCCACCGGGCGATGTGGGCGTGGTTTCCTTCCTGGAGGACAGGGGGAACTTTGAGGTTTTCAAAGTTTTCCGGGCGGGTGTAATGCGGGTATTCAAGCAGGTTGTGGGAAAAACTTTCCTCATCTGCGGAGGCTTCTTTGCCCATAAAACCGGGCAAAAGGCGGGCGGTGGCTTCTACAATAGCAAGCGCGGCAACCTCACCGCCATTCAAAATGGCATCCCCCACGCTAAGGCATTCAATTTGGGGAAAAAGCTGGAAAAGCCGCTCGTCAAAACCTTCGTACCGGCCGGAAATAAGGGTGATGGAAGGCTCAAGCGCAAGAGAGCGGGCCATGGACTGGGTAAAAGGTTTGCCGCCGGGGGTCATAGCCAGTATGCGGCCCGGGTTTTGAAGGGCACGCAGGCAGGCGGCAAGGGGGGCTATTTTTAGCACCATCCCGGGCCCGCCGCCGTAGGGGCTGTCGTCCACGCGAAAGTGTGGAGGCTCGGCAAAGTCACGCGGGTTGTGGAAAGAAAAAGAAAGAAGCGTATCTGCCACTGCCTTGCCCATAAGACCTGTTTGCAGGGGGGACGTGAACCACTCAGGGAAAAGGGTGACAAGATGATAGTGCATGGCTTTGTGATGAAGGCGAAAGGGGAAGGGGATTGGGAAAAATAATGCAAAACAAGAGAAGAAGGTGGGAGAATGGGGAAAAAAAGGCAGAAAAAAGGGAGGGGCTAAATTTCCAGATAAAGTTCTATAAGGCCGTCCGGTGGGCAAATGCAAATACGGCCCTGTTCTTCGTCAATAAATTCCACAAATTCCGGCACAGCTGGGAAAAGAATTTCAGAGCCATTTGGCGTGCGGATGGTCCAGATTTCCTGGTCCGCGGGGTATTCCACCTGCTCCAGAATACCCAATATGGGGTGGGCGGGGGAATAAAGGGGGTGGGAGGATGGAAGGGTTATTTCCATACCCACAAGCGCGTCTACATAAAATTCATTATCATCAGGTTCTGGCAGGTATTTTTTTTCTATGCATATTTCCATATCCCGCAGGCTTTCTGCTTTGGTGCGGTCTTCCACACCTTTAATATGCAGGGTAAGCAGGCTGCCATAAAAGGAGACCCCCTCTGCCTGACCAGCCGGCTGGCGCGGAGGGTTAACGAAAACAACGGGCGAGCCGTGGCTCGCCCCGTTTACACGCGTATTTTTCCCATCGTGCCCCAGTTTCCCATTACGGAGAAAGAGAGGTTTGGTGAGGTATTCAAGGGAATCCGCGTAGTATTCTACGCGGATATCCCCTTTTATTCCATGGGGCTTGGTGATTCGCGCAAGAAGCAGAAGAGAAGGAAGCTCCATTTACTCAATGATTTCAAGGACAACACGTTTCTTTGCTTTTGCAGAAACGGCGCCCAAAAGCGTGCGAATAGCGCGCGCTGTACGGCCTTGTTTTCCAATGACTTTGCCTAAATCTTCCTTTGCCACGTAAAGTTCCAGTACAGACGTTTGTTCGCCGTCAACTTCCCTTACCTCAACTGCTTCGGGCTTATCCACCAGGGATCTGGCGATAAACTCGACAAGCTCCTTTTGCATACTATGTTTCCTCATTACGGCTTAGTTTGTCCCAACAACAAGAGGGACCAGCGCCATTCCAGGCGTAGCTTTTAACATTATGCGGAAAAGCCGTCAATCTAAGGGGGTTGCCCAGTAGCTGCCAGCAACATTTTGCCGTTTAAAAGAATGTGCGAAAAAAAGAAGCGAACAGCGCGAAAATATTTACTTTTTCCAGCTGTACGGACAATGGTGCGAAAAAAGAGTATCTGTGGGGAGTGTGGAATAGGCATTGTATTTCAGTGTGTTAGGAGGAATTTTCAGAAAATTGTACGCACATGCCAATTGTGAAATTTCTCCCAGTATCCCCATTTTCTCCTTTTTGTCTATGATAATTTTCAAAAAACGTATGATAAAAAATTGTGTTAAAAAAAATG
>CAZJOG010000041.1:0-11210 GCA_964547565.1 uncultured Desulfovibrionaceae bacterium | reverse complement strand
CCGCCTGTGTCAAAACTGACCAAAAGGGTATTCTCCTGCCAGATAAAACGCCATGTCTGGCTGTTAAGGCCAGAAGGGGCCAGACGTGCCGCCTGCATGGCGTCTTGCACCCACTTGGGCCATGTGTGAAAAAGTTCCTTATTCTCAGCAAGTTGTGGGCAAAGTTCTGTTAATTCTTTGCGTGTGCGGGAACCTGCAACACTGCCCATGGTTTTTTCCAGCAGGGTTTTTTTCTCTCTGGCATAGCCCACCGGGGAAACAGCCATAATTTTGTCCCCATTAAGCGGGCGGGCAAGGGCAAGGGATTGTGCCGCATTTTTATTATAGGTGGCCCCCAGCCAGCATGTGTTAAGGCCAAGGCGGGCGGCTTCCAGCACCGCGCATTCGCCTGTATACCCTACCTTGGATTCCGCCCCTTCCGGGCCAATAAAAATAAACGCCGCGGGCGCGTTTTTTATGACCCCATACATGGGGTTCATGCTGCTGAACACTTCTTTTGCAGGTGTGCCGTAAACAAACTCTACCCGTGCCTCAGGGAAGGGGGAAAAACCGGCGCAAAACAGACGCAATTCTTCCATCAGTTCCTGTGTGGGCAGGCGTTCAGAATCATAGGTACGGCGGGAATGGCGTGTGGGGATACAATCATACCAGCGTGGATCCAGTTGGGACATAAAGCGCTCCTGGGTTGTGGAGAGGGTGTAAATATACCCCGGAGTATTCCTTCGGGAAAATATTTTTTAAAAAACAAGCGAAGGTTGGTAACAGGTGGTGGGGATAAAGCGGGAAACTTTGGGCGAGGTATAAAATGTCCAAACCCCATACACCTTATGGGCATGCGCGGCAATTTCAATATGCGCCATAGCTATGCCGCAGTCAAGCCGGCGCATGGCCGGGGGCCAGGTCATGGTATGGCCCACCACTTCATAATGTATGGTAATACTTTGATCCTCGCCTACAAAAAAGCGCCATGACTGGGTGTTTTCGCCGGATGGTGCGATGCGGGCCGCTTCCAGCGCGGCTTTAATCCAGGTTGGCCATGCTTTCCAGAGGTTGGGGCTTGCTTTAAGCTGGGGGCAAAGCGTGGACAGAGGTTTACGTTTGCGGGAGCTTAAAAGCCCGGCCATGGCTTTTTCCGTCATTGTGCGTTTGGGCATGGCATGGCCAAGCGGAGCTACGGCTACAATACGTTCTCCAGGGCCAAGGGATACCCGCTCTATAGCCACCTGTTTACGAAACGTGCCCGCTATCCAGCAGCTGTCAAAGCCCAGGCGTTTGGCCTCCAGCACCGCGCATTCGCCTGTATACCCAAGCTCTGCGTAAGATTCTTCTGTTGTGATAAACAAAAAAGCTGCGGGCGGGTTGGTGACAATACCGTATGAAAGAATAAAGTTATGGAAAATTTCTTCCACTCCCTTTCCCTGCAAAAGCACAACCCGCGCCTTGGGATAGGGGGTGAAATTGTGACAAAATTCTTCCAGCTCCTGCATTTTACGTGGGTCCGGCGGGTTATGCATATCATACGAACGGCGGGAATGGCGTGTGGCAATGAGAGGGTACCAGTCTGCATGGAAAAGGGAGTGGGGCATGGTGAGTTGGCTCCTGTAAAGGAACGCGCGCAGCGGCAGGGAGGGCGTCCAGGTGCGGTACGAGAGGGGAAAAAAGGACGCAACAGATGGTGTTGCCTAGTGTTTACTTGCAAAAGTAAACACTATAAAACCCGCAGGGTTTTACGCCGCTCACAGCGGCGTAAGTGAGCAAAAAAACCACGTTTTTTTGCGAGCGATCCTGCAAAAATTTTGAACAACATGCGTGTTCAAAATTTTTGCCCTTAGACACGGGATAAACAAACGTACATGCCACAAGGCGTTTTAGCCATGCTTCCGTGATGAGACAGACATGCAGGGTTCCGTTTTTTGGCCTGTATGAAGCAAAACATTCAAAGAGGTTACTCGAGTCCAGAATTATTTTCAAATAACAGGTTTCTGGTTGTTTGTACAGAGGCAGAAGGCGTGTAGCAAAGATCCTGCCATAAGTCAAAGAGCAAACCTATTGGGTTTGTTCTTGACTTATGGCAGGAGATTTATGGGAGAATATTTGCTGTGCGAGTTTTTAGAGATAGTTAAAAAAACACTAGAGCTCCACAGCTTCAAAAAACAGCAGAGGGGTTGTGTCTTTTTTCATTTCCAGCACAGAACCACGGATCTGGTAGTTGTTTATTTTGCTGAGTGCGTCCAGAAAGGCGCGTCCCTGGCTTTCCCCTGCCGGGCAAAGCATAAGGGTTGAGCCGCCCTGACCAAAGCTAAGTTTTGTTCCGTCCTGTTCCCAGGGCATAAAAAAGTTATTGCAGCCATCATTGCCGCTGGCATCACCTGTATTACCCCGGGATTCCTGGATAACAATGTGTGGTTCTGGCTGGTTTGGGTAAACGGTAACAGGCGTATCCCCGATGCGGGTAAGGCGCCAGTAGGTATTTTGCAAATTGGTTTCTGCGTATGTCTGGGGGCAGGTTTTACCGGGTTCCATACGGAGGATACTGTCCAGGCCGCTTAGTTCCAGTACCTGCGGCGCGCCTTCTGCCCCGTGTTTTTGGGGAGAACGCTGCACAAGGGTGGCGTCCAGTGTGGCAAGAACACTGGTTTCCGGTGTGGCAAGAGCGCGCATGCTGTTTTGCAAAGCCGGCAGGCCGGGGCCGTGTATTTCAAAATTCAGGCCAGAGCCGCATTCCTGGAACATGGCGGAATCTGCCGTGTAGGTAAGTTTGCCGGAAAGGCGCAAAGGCTGGGCGGGCAAAGCAAGGCGTACAGGTGCCAGTTCTTTTTCTGTTGTCTGGGAAGAGTATAAAAGGGTACCTTGGGGCAAAACAGCGGCAATACGCGGGGCAGAGGGGCCTTCTACCAGCTCAATCTGGTGGTTGCGTTCCACCTGTTGCCAGCGGCCCAGTGTGATGCCTGTGGTTTTTTGCAGAACAAACAAACCTCTGGGTTCAAGATAGAGTGTTATTTTTTTATCCGCAGACTGGTATTGCGAGGGCACGCCGAGTGTGGAAGGGGTGGCTTCATCCGGTAATGTGCGGGTGAGCAAAAGTTTGGGCACATTAAAGGGGTTTTTTTCTGTGCTGAGTGTAATAGCCTGTGTGCCGCGGAAAAGGCTGTCGTTTTCCTGGAAAACAGTCACTGTGATAGTAAGGGGCGATTCCTGTTTGCGTAAATCGGCAAACGGGATATACAGGCGGTAAAACAGGCCGTTTTCCACTTCTTTAAAGCTGCAGGCAAGGAGACTGCCGTCTGCTTTTGTTATGGCCGCGGATATAACCGCATGGGGGGGCAGGGCCATACGTTCGCGGTAATACGCTTCGCCGTCTATGCGGAACATATCCCCATTGGCTTTTCTGTAAGAGACTTTCTGGCCTTTTTCATCTGTCAGCTGCAACTGGGAGCCAATGGCATCAATGCGGAAGCGTTCCACACGGGGGCTGCCGCCGGGGGTATCAAGGCTGTAAAGGAAAAGTTCATTCCCTTTTTTCTCCCAGCCAAGGCCTACACTCCTGTAATTGGGGCGGCCGAGTACGCCGTCTTCATCCAGGCAAAGGTATTCGCCTGTTTCTGTGTTTTTCCACACCCCCATAAGCTGGGCGGTTTCTGCATCCACTGTGGTGCCCGGTATAATGGGAGACTGCTCCACACAGCCACCCAGCATGGCAAAAAGGGTAAGAGAGAGGAAAAGAAGGTATTTTTTCATAAATCTGTCATCGCTTCTATATCATAGGTATGGGTTGAGGTGACGGTAGCGTTTACTATATCACCGGGTTTAAAGTCCCCGCTGATGTATGTGATACCGTCCACTTCCGGCGCCTGAAACCAGGCGCGGCCAGTAAAAAGCCCGGGCCACTCCTCATGGGGGGCATCAATAAGTATAGGCAGGTTTTGCCCAAGGTATTGTTCTAAAATTTCTTCACTTATTTCTGCTTGCAGTGCCATAAGTGTGTTGTGGCGGCTTTGTTTAATGGCTTCCGGGATTTGATCCGGCATAGCCGCGGCCATGGTGTTTTCTTCTGCAGCGTAGGGAAAAACCCCCGCGTGGTGGAAGCGGTTTTTAAGAAGAAACTGGCGCAAAATGTCAAAATCCGCCTCTGTTTCGCCTGGAAAACCTGTGATAAATGTGGTGCGCAGGGCTGCTTGCGGGAAATAATGGCGTATGCGGTCCAGCACTTCCTGCGGGTTGGTGGCAAAAGGGCGCCCCATGCGGGAAAGCACAGACGGCGAGGCATGCTGGATAGGCACGTCAAAATACGGCACAAAAGGGGCCCCGCTTTTGTGTGCGCTTTGTAAATACGCAAGCAGGGTGGGGTTCAGTTCTGCCGGGTACAGGTACATAAGGCGAAGGCGCTCCAGCCCTTTTAGGGGAAAAAGCGCGTCCAGCAGGGGGCGTAAGTCCCCTTTTTCTGCATGGGCGTGGGCATTATCCGCCCGCCATGCCCCTACATCCTGCGCCACAAGCACAAGTTCTTTCACGCCTTGGCCAAGAAGCATTGTAGCCTCTGCCACAAGACTTTCCAGCGGCTCGGAAGAAAGAGAGCCGCGTATGGACGGTATGGTGCAAAACGCGCAGCTATGTTTGCAGCCTTCCCCAATTTTTAACCATGCGTAAGACGGGCCTGTGCTTAAAAGGCGGCCACGGGGGGGCATACGCAGTTTTTTCCCTTCTTTTTTGGCAAGTGCTTCTGCCACAAGCGCGGGCCAGGTTTCCTGCTCTGTTGCAGGCAACCAGACATCCACCTCTGGCAGTTCCTGGGCAAGTGCCTGCGCGCCAAAACGGCCCACCAGACAGCCCCCCACAGCCAGCAAAGGTTTTGGGTTTATGCCGTCAAGGTCTGCCACAAGCTGCACAAGGGTGGAAACAGATTCCTCCACCGCACTGCCTATAAACGCGCAGGTGTTTAAAAAAACCAGCTTTGCGTCTTCCGGGTTATGGACAGAATGGCATGGCCCGAGGGAACCTAAAAAACGTTCTGTGTCCACCCTATTTTTCGGGCAACCGAGACTTATGGAAAAAAAAGGAAATGCCATAAAAACCTGATGCAAAAAGTGCGGGGTCTGCCGGAAAAACATTGCGTTTTCAAAAAAGGCGTAGCACAATAGACCTGCCGTGGTTTCCTGTTAAAACTTTGGGTACACGCATTTGTTTTTCCGTTTGTACTGTTTTTGTTTACCACAAACACCACCTGTTGCCAAGCTTAATTTCATTATTTAAACAAACAGGTTAGGACTATGCTTAAAGAAACACATCTTATTCTGGCCACCCATAACAAAGGCAAAGTGCAGGAATTGCGCCAGATTCTTGAGCCGCGCGGGTATTGTATCCATGGTTTGGAAGCCTGCAGGGATAACGCTTTTTCTATGGAAGAAACAGGCAATACTTTTGAAGAAAATGCCCTTATTAAGGCCAGAGCCGTGTTTAACGCAACAGGCATAGCCGCCCTTGCCGATGATTCCGGCCTTATTGTGGATGCCCTTTCTACCCGAAACCAGCCAAACCGCCCCCTTTGGGAGGCCCGCGGCCTGCCCGGGGTGCGTTCTGCCCGGTATTGTATGGAAGAGCCTGTTGTTCCCCCTTGACCGGAAGAAAACACAGACCAGACCAATATCCGCAAGCTTCTTGCCCAGCTTGCCCATGTGCCGGAAGAAAACCGCAGCGCCCGTTTTGTGTGCGCCATGGCTTTGGTGCTTCCGCTGGAGGGCGAGGCAGGTGGCAGGCGCGGCAGTATGGGGCGTGAAATTGTGGTGGAAAGCAGCTGGCAGGGGCGCATTGCCCTTGCCCCGCGGGGAAAAAATGGTTTTGGCTATGACCCGGTTTTTATCCCGCATGAAGAAAAAGGCCCTAACCCCCGCCATGCCGCGGAACTAAGCCCTGAGGAAAAAAATCGACTCAGCCACAGGGCAAAGGCGTTAAAAAAATTATGGCAAAAATGGGAAAATTGGGGGTTTTAGAGTTTTTTCGAAAAGCAGTGCCGTGTATACGATATGCATGGATTTGAAAACCTGACAGTGGTCCCTGCTTCTGCAGAAGGGTCCGCGTATATTTGTCGGAACACATTTTTACAGGAACAGCTTTGTATGTCTGCCAATACTCTGAAATTACGGCCACTTGAACGGGAAGACCTGAAATTTGTCCACGGGCTGGATAATAATGCCACCATTATGCGCTATTGGTTTGAAGAACCATACGAAGCGTTTGTGGAGCTGGCGGAATTATACGATAAACACATACACGACCAGACAGAACGCCGTTTTATTCTGGAAGAAGACGGCACAAGCGCCGGGCTGGTGGAGCTTATTGAAATTGATTATATCCACAGACGTGCGGAATTCCAGATTATTGTTGACCCCGCCCATCAGGGCAAAGGCTTTGGAGAAAAAGCCACCCGTATGGCCCTTGCGTATGCTTTTCAGGAGCTGAATCTTTATAAAATATATCTGGTTGTAGACACAGAAAACCTTAAAGCTATCCATGTGTACGAAAAAGTGGGCTTTGAGACAGAAGGTATTTTACGCCACGAATTTTTCAGCAGTGGCAAATACCGCGATGCCGTGCGTATGTGTATTTTCCAGCAGGATTTTCTGGAAACAAGCTGATATTTTGTCTGCCCATGCGGCCTTTATGGACTCTTTGTATGCCGGGGGAAGGTTTTACACCCCGTAATATTCCCTGTGCCAGGCCACAAAGTGGTTTATCCCTTCTTCCAGGGGGGTGCTGGGGGCAAAGCCGGTAAGTGTTTGCAAAAATGTGATGTCGGCGTATGTGGCCTCCACGTCCCCATTTTGCATAGGCATCATGACCATTTTTGCTTTTTTTCCCAGGGCGTTTTCCAGTGTGTGGATAAAATCCATAAGATTAACAGCCGTATGGTTACCTATATTACACACACGCCACGGGGCGCGGCTGGTGGCAGGGCTTGGGTGGGCAGAGTCCCAGTCTGCATTTTTTTCCGGGGGCAGGGGTAAAAGCTTGAGGGTGCCATCCGCAATTTCGTTTATGTAGGTGAAGTCCCGTTTCATATTGCCATTATTAAACACCTTGATAGGTTCACCTTTTAAAATCGCTTCTGTAAACAGGTGCGGCGCCATATCCGGCCGGCCCCACGGGCCGTAAACAGTAAAAAACCGCAGGCCTGTGCAGGGTATGCTGTACAGGTGGCTGTAAGCGTGGGCCATAAGTTCATTGCTTTTTTTGGTTGCGGCATACAGGCTGACAGGGTGGTCCACATTGTCTTCCACACTGTACGGAAGTTTGGTGTTCATGCCATACACGGAGCTGGAAGACGCAAAAACCAGATGTTCCACCGGGTAATGGCGGCAACATTCCAAAAGGTTCGCAAACCCTACCAGATTTGATTGCACATAGGCCTGCGGGTTTTCCAGACTATACCGCACCCCGGCCTGGGCCGCCATATTAATCACATGCGTTGGGTGGTGTTTTTTAAACACCCCTTCCAAAAACGTATAATCCGCTAAATCCCCGTTTTCCCAGATAAAACTGGAGCCCATCAGGAGTTTAAGCCTGTCTTCTTTCAGTTTGACACTGTAATAGGCATTCATATTGTCAATGCCAATCACTGTATGCCCTTCCGCAAGCAGTTTTTGGGCCAGATGAAAACCAATAAATCCGGCAGCCCCTGTTATTAACACACGCATGGTGACTCCAAAGCAAGGTGGGGAAGAAAAAAAGGTGAAAAAGGGTGAAAAAAGGTTACCCCGTTTTCACCCTTACAATGTTTTTGTATGTTGTGGCTATTTTTCCATTTGGCCGGCCATAATACGCTGGTGGCCTACAATAATTTCCTGCACCACTTCCGGCTTGGCAAGTGTGGTGGTATCGCCGATATTTTCGTATTCGCCGGCGGCAATTTTGCGCAATATACGGCGGATAATTTTACCGGAGAGTGTTTTGGGCAGGTCAGAAACAAACTGGATACGCTCCGGAGAAGCGAGCGCGCCAATTTTATTACGCACCCAGGTGCGCAGTTCCTTACGCAGTTCTTCTGTCCATTCCACATTATGCTGGAGGGCCACATAGGCGTAAATAGCTTCGCCCTTAATTTCGTGGGGCATAGGCACTACGCCTGCTTCACCAACAGCCGGGTGGGCCACAAGCACAGATTCAATTTCCGCTGTGCTGAGGCGGTGACCGGATACATTGATAGAGTCGTCTATACGGCCTAAAATCCAGTAATTGCCGTCATCGTCAATGCGGGCGCCGTCGCCTGCCCAGTAGTAGCCCGGGAAGCGATCAAAGTAACTTTTGAATTTATCAGGGTTATTAAACACACCTATCATAAGACCGGGCCAGGGGCGTTTAATAACAAGGTGGCCGCCTTCTGCGCCGGATTCTTCATTGCCATCGCTGGCCATAATAGTGGCTTCTATACCCGGCAGGCCCTTGGTGACAGAGCCGGGTTTCAGGTGGGTGGCGTACGGCAGGGGGGAAAGCATAATGCCACCTGTTTCTGTTTGCCACCAGGTATCCACAATAGGCAGCTCTCCCTTGCCAATGTGGGTATGGTACCACATCCAGGCTTCGGGGTTCATGGGTTCACCCACAGAACCAAGGATACGCAGGGAAGAAAGGTCGTAGCGTTTTGTCCATTCCACACCCTGACGCATAAGGGAGCGGATAACCGTAGGCGCGGTATACAGAATATTCACGCGGAATTTTTCCACAATACGCCAGAAACGGTCAGGGCTTGGCCAGGTGGGCACCCCTTCAAACATAATGGTCGTAGCGCCAAGGCTAAGAGGGCCGTAAACCAGATAGGAGTGGCCCGTAATCCAGCCGCAGTCTGCCGTACACCAGTACACATCCGTATCTTTCAGGTCAAAGACAATTTGGGAGGTATACGCGGCGTAGGTAAGATAACCCCCTGTGGAGTGCACCACACCTGTGGGGCGGCCGGTAGAACCGGAAGTATGCAGGATAAAGAGGGGGTCATTGGCGTCCATGGAAACACAGGGGAAGTCGGAATCCAGGGTAAAGTCGTCCAGAAGGTCCTGCCACCAGATATCGCGGCCGCGGGTCATATTAACTTCAAGGTTGCCGCGGTTCACCACAATAACTTTTTCCACGCTGGGGCACTGGCCAAGAATACGGTCCAGATTGGCCTTCAGGGGTTTGGGTTCGCCATTACGCATCACGCAGTCTGCGGTGATAACCACTTTTGCGCCAGAGTCCTGGATACGGCCAAGCACCCCACCGTCTGCATAACCCGTAAAAATAGCGGTGTGCACAGCGCCAATACGCGCACAGGCCAGCATGGCCACCACCAGTTCAGGCACCATAGGCAAATAAAGGGCCACGCGGTCGCCTTTTTCAATATGCAGGTTGTGCATAGCCGCTGCCACACGGCACACGTCTGTGTAAAGCATCTGGTAGGTGTAGGCGCGTACTTCCATTTCGCGTTCACCCTGCCATATAAGGGCGGCCTTGTTACGCCTGTCGCTTATAATGTGGCGGTCAACGCAGTTATAAGAAGCGTTCAGCCTGCCGCCTACAAACCAGGAAACTTTGGGAATGGAAAAATCTGTTTCCTGCACCTTGTCAAAAGGTTTAAACCAGTGAAGCAGGTGACGGGCACGTTCTGCCCAAAATTCATCGTTGTGCTCGCGGGCTATGGTGCAAAGCTCTTCGTATTCTTTGCGGCTGCGAACGCGAGCCAAGTCTTTCCCGTGGCGCGGGGGCAAATAACTTCTGTCCTCGTGAAGGAGGGTGGTAATTTTTTCTTGTGTCATGGGGGGGCTCCTTAAAAAAGGGGAAAGACAAACATCATGCAAAGGTTTGTCCGGAAAAGCAGACAATACACCTTCTTTAATACAAAACCTATTTTTACACGGACGCCGCCAATCGTCAAGTGAGAAAAAAAGAACAAGCAAACGGGTTTTGGCCATAATTCCCGTATACCAGCCTGACGCAAAGACTTGCACTTTTATAAAAGAACTGTCAGAATAAGCAACCACAGGCAGTACCTGCCTAGACGAATGGCAAACCCCAATAACCACAGAATACCGGAGCTTGTATGACAGTTCTTGACTTTATCGGGAATACACCGCTTCTTCATTTGGAACGTGTTTCCCGTATGCTTGGAGCAAATATTTATGTAAAATGGGAAGCCCGCAACCCGGGTGGTTCCATTAAAGACCGCGTAGCCAAAGCCTACATTGACCAGGCCATGAAAGCCGGCGAACTGGACTACGGCGGTTGTATTGTGGAAGCCACAAGCGGCAACCTGGGTATAGGCCTGGCCCTTTTGTGCACAAAAATGGATATCCGCCTTATCCTTACCATGCCCGCCACCGTAAGCCGCGAACGTATCACCCTTTTGCGCGCCATGGGTGCGGAAGTGATGATAACCCCGCCGGAAGAAGGTATGGCCGGCGCCCTTGCCAAAGCCGAATTCCTTAATGAAGATATATGGGGCTCCTTCAGACCTAACCAGTTTGTGAACCCCGCCGGCCCCAAAGCCCACTACGAAACCACAGGCCCGGAAATTCTGGAAGCCGCCAAACTTCAGGGCTTCCATGTGGACGCTTTTGTGGCAGGCGTTGGCTCTGGCGCTACTGTTTCCGGTGTGGGCAAATGCCTGAAAGAAGCAGACCCCAAAACCTTTATTGCCGCCATTGAACCCCAGGAATCCCCCGTGCTCTCCGGCGGACAGGCCGCTTCCCACGGCATACAGGGCATAGGCACAAACTTTATCCCCAGTGTTTATAACCCCGCCGTTGTAGACGAAGTGCTGCAAGTTTCTACCTCTGAAGCTATTAAAGCAGCGAAACGTATGCTGGCTATGGAAGCCATTAACGCCGGTATATCCTCCGGCGCTAACCTGCACGGCGCCCTTATGCTTGCACAGCGCCCTGAGTTTAAAGGCAAAAATATTGTCACAGTCGCCTGCGATACGGGCGAACGCTACCTCTCAACCGCCCTCTTTGACGGCTACTTCTCCGTCGCCCCGTAGGCCTGGGAGAAGGGAGGGAGATGGGGGAAGGGAAAAACCTTTTTTGTGAACAAAAAAGGTTTTTCCCTTCCCCCCAGGTTGTTGACAAAGTCAGCAACCTGCCGGAAGAGCGAATAGACGTCGCTTTGCGGCGTCGTAAGTGAGCGAATTCCGTGCCTTTCCGCCCAGCAAGCGAAGCGCGATGGTGGGCGGCGCAAACCCCAGA
>CAZJOG010000040.1:0-14355 GCA_964547565.1 uncultured Desulfovibrionaceae bacterium | reverse complement strand
GGGGTAAAATACCTGTTGAGCATTTCCACCACCTGTTCTGGCCTCAGTTTTTCCGACAAAGCAGTAAAGCCCCGTATATCCGCAAACATAAGGGTAACTTCCCGCGATTCCCCCTGCAACACATTGCCCCCGCGCGCCGCAATACGGTTTACCACTTCCGGTGCAACATAGTTACTAAAGGCTTTTTGCAACACAAGCTTTTGCCTGTCCACCTGCCAAAAACGTAAAATAAGCAGGGCAAAGCCCATACTCAGCACAGTGATAAGACTGTAAAGCGGGGAAATATACCACCCTTCGCCCAGCAGATACCATGAAGCTGTCACAGCCCCACCCAGCAACAAAGCCGCTACAGGGATATACACAAAAGGCCGCGCCAGAGAGTACGCGCAGGTACTCACAATGCCCACCAGCAAAATAAGAAAAAACTGCGCGCCCGGTGTCCACGGCGGGGACACAATATACTGGCCGCTCATCACTGTATCCACAAATGTGGCGTGGGCTTCCACCCCCGGGTATATGGTATCAAAAGGGGTGATACGCACATCTTTTAATCCGGAAGCAGATGTGCCAATAAAAAGCACACGGCCTGCCAGTTCTTCCGCCGGCACACGGCCTTTTATAATATCCACCGCACTAAAATAGGGGTATGTGCCAGAAGGGCCACGGTAAAACAGGGTATACTGCCCATCAGGCGCAACAGGAAGAACGTATTTCCCTACACGCACAGCCTCCAGACCATCCGGGCCGCTTACCAGTACCATACTTTTTGCCTGGATACCCACCATAAGCGCCCGGAGGCTGAGGGAAGGGTAAAATTTCCCATCCAGTGTTATAACGGCAGGCAAAGAGCGGATAACCCCATCCGCATCCGGGGAAACATTAATAGAACCCACAGCCGCAGCATCCAGTAAAGGGCCATAGGGAACTGTTACCCCTGTTGCCTGCAATACTGTTGATTTGGGAGAGAGAGCGCCCTGGGGGACAAATTCTGCCACCCCCACCTGCGGGAGGTTTTTCCCCATAGTTTGTGCCATACCTTCGTATTCTTTCTGCACAAAGCCTTGCTGGTTAAAATGGAAATACACCCCATTCACCACAGGCGCCTGGCGCATCACACGGGCCAAAAGATCGTCGTTACTCCACAGGTATTCCGGCAAGCCCTCCATTTGTACACGCACCCCAAACAATTCCTGCAATTTTTTCTGGAATGCGCGGGGGGAAGTCTGGTCTTCTTCTGGTAAAATAATATCCAAAGCAATAACAGCCGCACCGGCTTCTGTAAGGTTTTTTATCAGGAGTGCCAGGGTATACCGCGGCCAGGGCCACTGGCCAAGTTCTGCCAGACTTTTTTCATCAATATCAATAATAGCAGGCGCAGGATGTGGGGTTGGTGTTTTTTGGGCAAGCAGCAGGGTGTCGTACACCCGGTAGTCCAAAAGCAACAATAAGCGCGGCTGGAGAATAAATAAAACAAGCACAGCCCCCATAACAAGCAGGCTGACAAAAACAGAGCTGACCAGACGGACAGAACGGCTTCGGTTCATTGTTTATCTTTCCCGCAGGGCTTTTTGCTGAACACGGGTAAGAGGCTTCATCAAATATTCCAGTACAGTTTTCTGGCCAATATGGATATCCACCTGTGCCGTCATACCGGGTAAAATGGGGTACTCATGCCCGTTATGGAGAAGGCTGGGCATACTGGTAACCAGTTTTACCCGGTAATACACTTCCCCCTGTTTCCCTTCCATAGTGTCTGCGCTGATATCTGTTACAGTTGCGGCAAGAGCGCCGTATACCGAATAATCATACGCAGAAAAACGCACCAGCGCCTGCTGGGAAGGATAAATAAACGCCACATCTGCGGGGCTTATTTTTGCTTCAATAAGCAACTGGTCATCCACAGGGATAATGGAAAGAATATTCTCCCCTGGCTTAATAACCCCGCCAATAGTGCTGATATCTATACTCTGCACAATACCGCGCACAGGAGAACGTACTTCTGTCCGGCGCACACGGTCTTCCCCTGCTGCCAGAATTTCCCCCAAAGAACGACGTTCCGCCTCAAGGCGTAAAATTTCGTTCTGGTTCTGGCTTTTCCATTCACTTTCCCGCATAGTAAGGCGATTATCCGTTTCTTGCGCTGCAAGGAGAACACGCGGGATATTAAGGGACAACGTGGCAATTTCTCCTTGTATAGATTGCATGTTTTGTTCAAGAGAAAGAAAATCCATGCTGGAATAGGAACGTGACCGCAAAAGCGGGCGGGCAAGGTCTATTTGTTTCTGGATAATCTGCATAGATTCTTCCAGATTTTGTTTTTTTGTTTCCAGCTCCTGTTTTTCCAGCAAATGGCTTTCTTTTTGGGTAAGCAAAACACGCCATTCCGCACGGCGCTGGGCATAGGTTGCCATAAACAAATCATTGTGCAGGGTGATAAGTTCTGGTGCTTCACGGTGGATTATTTCCGGGTATTCGGGCAAAATACACGGGGTTTCATTATCAGAAGACGGGGAGTTTTCCGGCAGGTTTTCTGCCCGCAGGCGTGTCAGGGTGGCTTCAATATCCAGTTTACGATACTGGGCTTCTCTGTACTGACTGCCCGCTGTTTCGTTATCTATACGAACCAGAATATCACCCTTTTCCACAAGCTGCCCTTCTTCCACCGCTATTTCCCCTAAAATGCCCCCTTCCAGATTCTGGATTTTCTGCACCCGGCGGGAAGGCACAACCTGCCCTGTGCCCTGGGCAAAGGTTTCCAGTTTGGCAAAAGCCGCCCACACAAAAAACAGGAACACCGCAAAAACGACAACATATAATAAAAGACGGGAAGACCGCGGGGGCAGGCGCCTGAGGGCAGCCTCTTTAGGACTCAGAGACAAAAGCCGATTTTTTTGTTCAGCCACGGGCCACCCCCTTATTCCCGGAAAGGGCGCGTATCACAGTGTCCCGCGGGCCATCCACCACTATGCGGCCATTTTGCAAAACAAGTACACGGTCCACAAGGTTCAGTAAAGCAAAACGGTGGGTAGAAAGAAAAAGGGTTCTGCCTGGCAGCCAGCTACGGATGGATTGGATCAAGGCTTGCTCGGCATCTCCGTCAAAATTGCTGGTGGGTTCATCCAAAATCACAATTCCAGGGTTACGCACAAACACACGGGCTAATGCAACAGCCTGCCGCTGCCCGCCGGAAAGCCCCAACCCCCTTTCCCCCACCTGCAAAGAAAAACCTTGCGGATGCAGCTTAATAAGCGGCATTAAACCGGCAAGTTGGGCGGCATACTCCACATTTTCCCGCGTAGCCCAGGGGGCTGCCATGTGGATATTTTCATAGAGTGTGCCACTAAAAAGATAATTATCCTGGGACATAAAACCTATACAGCTGCGGAGAGCTTCCGTATCCATACCCGCCATATCCCGCCCGCCCAAACGGACAATACCGCCTGCTGGCTGATAAAGACCAGCCAACATACGCGCCAGTGTGCTTTTGCCGGAACCCGTAGGCCCGATAATACCTACTTTTTCCCCTTCCGCCACAGTAAGCCGGGGGATAATAAGAGCAGGCGGAACATGGGAGGAAGCAGCATCCGCTCCATAAAAAAATTCGATATTTTCTATGGAATATGTTTTGTCAGCATGTTTTATTTCTTCCACCACACGTGTTTCTGTGGGAAGCGCCATAAAGGTATTAAGCGCTTTCAGGGACACACGGGCTTTTTGAAAATTACTGAAAAGACCGGCAAACTGCATAAGCGGCTGCATCACCCGGCCCAGCAGGATCACACAGGCAATAAGACCGCCCAGCCGCATTTCCAGCGCACCAATACGGTACACACCCCACACAATAAACACGGTGTTCAGAAACATGGAGGCAAGCAGGGTGGCATTGGCGGCAATGGTGGCCAGCTCGCGGGCCTGGGCATTGCTGGCGGCGCTCATATCCACCGCGTTTTCCCATCTGTGCCGCATGGTAGCCCCAAGCTGGCTGGATTTTACAGTTTCCAAACCAGCAAGAATTTCCACAAGCAACGAGTTTTTATGTGTATTTTGTCTGTACTGCCGCCGGGAAATACGCTGAAAGGGCATCTGGAGCAAATAGCCCAAAAGCAGCATACAGGGTAATGCCACCAGGGGCACAATCACCATAGGGCCGCCTATGTAGCCGATAAGACAGAAAAAAAGCACACAAAATGGCAAATCAATAAAAGCAAGCAAAGTGGTAGAACCAAAAAACTCCCGCACATGCTCAAATTCCCGTACCAGTGCGGTAAATGCGCCTGTGGATTTTGGCGCGGCATCCAGCCGCACACGCAACACCCTGTCCATAATATGGCTGGCTATGCGTACATCCGCATTCCGCCCTGCAACATCCACAAAATGGGCCCGTAAGACCCTCAGCACATAGTCCAGCACATACGCCAGCACAACACCGGTTACCAGCACCCACAGGGTTTCAACTGCGTTGTTGGGCACCACCCTGTCGTACACATTCATCACAAACAGAGGCATGGCAAGGGAAAGCAGGTTAACCACAACACTGGCCAGGGCTACATCCCGGTAAATGGGCATATAATCACGCAATGTGCCCCAAAACCAGTGTTTGTCGGGCTTTTCAGGGCTTTGGCCAAGTGCGGCAGATTCCCGCTCAAACGCATCCCTGCGGTGTTTTTCTTTATCCAAAAGAAAAAGCCGCCCAATAAAGGTTTGCCCCAGGGTGGCATCTTCACGGATACGGGTTAAGTCTGCTTCTGTCAGTAAGGTGTACGCAGGGCCTTGTTCTGACTGCACAGTGGCAAGGCATGGCAGGCTTTCCTGCGTCAGACACAAAAGGTCGGGGCATGTGTGCGCGTACGCATACAGTTGCCCGGTTTCTTCTGCTGCACGCAACACAAGACTTTCCCAAAACACAGGTTGCGCGGGGGTATCGGAGAGGGAGGAGGAAGGTATGTCCACTGCCGGTAAGGCGGCTGCAAGGCGCGCAGCGGAGAAGGGAAGAACAGCAGCAGCCGCAAGTTCTGCAATAGCCTGAGGAAATGAGAGGGTCATACGACTACCTTAGGCAGGAAGCACTTTTGTTGTCTAAAATTCAAAAAGATAATTTTCAAATAACGGCCAAACCGGCAAGAAGGACATCTGCCTGTGGTCAGCAATGGTAAAAAATTGAGAAGTTTGTTAATATGTTCAGCGCATTTGGCATATTCGCATAAATAATGCCCCACAACGACTATTTATACTAAACATAAATACAGGAAGAAAGAAAAAATACAAGGTTTGACAACACACCGCTGCTATGCTACTTTTCAGAGGAAAAAATAGAATGCCGGCAGAATCAAAACCTGCCGGAGTCTATCAGCTACTCGATGTGTTCTAAAAAATTTTGCACATTTTTTTGTGCAAAATTCCCGCACAACTTTTTACACAAAGATATGGTCTCCGCGCGCCCCCCTGTTTTGAAATCGGCGCCTCAATCGGTATTGTACGGACATTGCCATGCCATACACCTCGCTTTCCTCACAAGATACACAACACTCCCCCTCATGGACCAGGGCGTGGAGCGGCGTACAGGGACGCCTGTTTATCATTATTACCCTCGCCATTGCATGTGCAGTGATCTGCACCTATTTTCTTGTGTATTCCACCATGTATAAAACATTGCTGACGGAAATAGAACGCAAAACTTTTTCCGTCAATAATTATGCCCAGGAAACAATACCCCAGGACATATTCCGCCTGCTTAACAGTCAAGAGACCGCGGACTCCCCTCTTTATAAAGAAACGCAGGCTATGCTTAATGCCTTGCGTAAAATAGCCAATGTACGGTATTTATATACAGCAAAATATATTGATGGAAAATTGGCCTATATTATTGATGGGCTTAACATGGATTCGGAAGATTTTCGACACATAGGCGACCCTATTGAAGAAGAAATTATCCCACAACTCACCCGTTGTATTAACGGGGAAACTATTGCCGCCAATGATATACTCCAAACATCATGGGGCCCTATATTTCTTACATGCTGGCCAGCCCGTAATATATCCGGCAAGGTGGAAGGGATTGTGGTTATGGAGTTTGACGCGGCCAATACCTACCGTAATACCCAACAAAATAAATATTATACCTTTATTCTTTCTTTTTTACTTGCAGTTTTTTTCCTTATCATCACATTTTATTACATCAAAAAAACACTTGTTGCCCCTTTGCATGGAATAACAGACGCATTACATATATCAAAAGGTAATCTGACAGTACGAGTACCGGAAGATTCCCATGTGTATGAGATCCATGTGCTGCAAACAACGCTCAATTCCATGATGCGTCAACTCCATACAGATATTCTGCAAATGCAGGAAGCAGAGCGTGCACGGGCGTATGCAGAGGGCGCCTCCCAGGCAAAAAGCGAATTTTTGGCTAATATGAGCCATGAAATACGCACCCCCATGAATGGTATTATTGGCATGCTGTATCTTGCCCTGCAACACGACCTGCCCCCTGTACAGCGTGATTATATTGAAAAAGCGGAAAGTGCGGCAAAAAGTTTGCTTGTGATTATAAACGACATACTGGACTTTTCTAAAATAGAAGCTAACAGACTCAGTATAGAAAATGCCCCCTTTAATATACACACTACACTTATTAACACAGCCGATCTTTTGCAAACAATAGCCAGGCAAAAAGGCAATACACTGCGTATCCATATAGAAGACCATGTTCCCTATTATGTGGAAGGCGATGAATTGCGTGTCCGCCAGATACTGAATAACCTGCTCTCCAATGCCCTGAAGTTTACGCAGGAAGGCATAGTCACCCTTTCCTGTACGCTGGAAGCGGACAGCGAGGAAGCCATTACACTTTGCCTGCGTGTTACAGATACAGGCATAGGTATGACAGACGAACAGCAAAAGCGTCTTTTTATGCCCTTTACCCAGGCAGAAGTTTCTACCGCGCGCCGTTACGGGGGCACGGGTCTTGGCCTTGTTATCACCAAGCGTCTGGTGGATCTTATGCACGGGGAAATAGCCCTTACCAGCCAGGCTGGTGTTGGCAGTGAGTTTTCTGTTTTTCTGCCTTTCCGTAAGGTAAAAGAAGAAACCCTCAGCCAGGAAATCCAGAAAAAAGACTGGAAACACCTTCTTACAGGCGCGCGTGTTTTACTGGCAGAAGATAATGAGCTGAACCAGATTATTGCGCAGGAAATTCTGGAGCAGGCGGGCTGTATAGTAGACACGGTTGCGAATGGGCAGGAAGCCATGGAAAAAATGGCAAAGCACCCCTATGATATTGTGCTTATGGATATACAAATGCCGGTTCTGGACGGCCTGGAAACTACACGCCGCATACGCAAAAACCCGGCGTATGACCATATACCCATTCTGGCCATGACCGCCAATGCTATGACAGAAGACTTCAGCAAAAGCCTGGACGCTGGTATGCAGGACCATGTTACCAAACCCATTGAGCCGGAAGACCTTTACCACCGTATGGCCCAGTTTTTAAAAAAATCATAAATAAATCCGCCCTTTTATCCATTTTGCAAAATTTTGCAAAGCGCGATACTACGTCCCCTAGGACGGAAAAGCTTCAAAAGAGGCAAAAATACAAGATTCTGTTTTTTCTTCCCCCAGACTGTATGGTCTATTGTATCAGACAACCTGACTTGTTCTTTTTTTCTCAACTCTTACACAGGAGAATAACTATGCGTCTTTCCCTATGCAAAAAAGCTTTTCTTGCGACAGTACTTGGTATTTTTGCCTGCGCGTCCGCCACAACAGCCGCAACAGCGGCAGACCCGGTTGTGGAATTTAACTTTATGTCTATGTATGCCGGCCCGCATATTTTTAATGTGGAAACAGGCCAGCCCTGGGTAGAAGAAATGAAAACAAAATCCGGTGGCAGTATTGTGCCGCACTTTTTTATGAGTGGCGCACTGGCTAAACCGGAAGAAGTGGTAAGCGGCCTTATGAACGGCACTATGGATATGGCCGGCGGCGGTGTGATATATGACCCCGAAATTTTCCCCTTTGCCCTGCATATAGCCCTGCCGTATTCGTATGACGATGCCGTGCACTCCACAGCCATTGTCAATTATCTGTACGAAAACAACCCGGAAATTAAGGCAGAACTGGACAAAGTGGGCAAGGTGCTGGCTTTGTGGCAGTCTGACCGGTCCGCCCTTTTTTCCGCAAAAGGCAAAATTTCTTCCCCCGCAGACCTTAAAGGCAAACGCGTACTTTTCTGGAGCGGCAGCCAGGTAGACCAGATTAAAGCCTGGGGCGGCATCCCTGTGCAGGTTTCCCCTAATGATACCTACGTTGCCCTGCAGCGTGGTATGGGTGAAGTTTTTCTTGGCCCCCTGCCTGTTGGTGTTGCGTATAAACTGATGGAAGTTTCCAAAGAAATTACAGTCCTGCCTGCGTTTGTTACCACTATTGTAACATGGATGAACTGGGATTTGTGGAATTCCATGACACCTGATCAGCAAAAACTTATCGAAGAATCTGTGGGCACATGGGGCAAAAAAACGGGCGAAGACCTGGTGCGCGGCAGTAATAAGGATATGGAAACCATGAAGGCCGCTGGCGCGAATATTTATATTCTAACAGCAGAAGAATACCAGCCCTTCCGTGAAGCGGACGCTCCTGTTATTCTGGGCTTTGTGGAAAAAGAGTTCAAGCGTATGGGCATTGAAAAAGATCCCAAGGAATGGGTGGATTATATTTACTCTGTTTCTGAACAACTGCGGGCAAAATAATACCCCTATTCCCCTCTGGGGAAATGCCCAATAGGGAAATGCTCAATATTATAACCCCGGCCCTCCGGGGTTATTTTTTTGTTTTTGCCAAATTTCTCTTTTGCGCAAAGTTTATCCAAAAAGAATCGTAACAAATAACGTAAATTGTGCCTGCGTTGCTGCCAGGCGCACAACCTGAAATGTCTCAAAAGAGACAAATTCAAAACATTTTGATTTTTTGTTTTTTCCTCCTTATATGCATATTAACAACCTGCCAGATTCTGCCATGCTCTTTTTTTCCCAAACCCGTATCTGGCAAAGTACCTCAAATTTACAAAAAATTCCGTTTCCACCTTTTTTTGATGAGGAGCACAAAAATGGCAAACTACCCCATGACACGAACGACCACCGGCGCCTACCCCCCCTTTAATGGTCTGGAATCCGCCCTGAATAAACTGACAGAAGTTATCCTAAAACTTGGGGGAATACTTATTGGGATACTGGTTATCCCTGTTTGTATTGACGTTTTTTTGCGTTCCTTCCTGAATATGTCTATTGACGGCGTTATGGAAATAGAAACCCTTGCCCTTGTGCTTATTGCTTTTTCCGGCATGAGCTACAACATGATCACCCGTCAGCCCATACAAATTGACCTGTTTTATAATATGTTCCGCTCCAAAACACAGGTCAGGCTTGATTTATTCTCTGATGTGCTGTGTTTTATTATGTCTTGCGTGCTTGCCTACCAAACCTTTTTTTCAGGCATCCAACACAAGGCCATTTCGCAGGTGCTTGCTATACCGGAAAGTTATTTTATCCTCTGGACAAGTTTTACCTTTGGCCTTTTTATTGTCGTATTTTTCTTCCTTATACTCCACGTTTTAAAAGAAATGCTGGAAGCCAAAGACTATTTTGGTATTTTTCTTAGTGTCAGCTTTGCGTTTTTGCTTTGCGCTCTGCCTGTTTTATACCGTATGTCTGGCTTGCGCCTTTCTGGCCTTTTTATTGGCGTGCTTGGTTTTACTATTCTTATTGCCCTGTTGCTTGTGCGGGTACCCATTGGCCTTGCCATGTCCATTATCGGCGTGCTGGGTACAGTGGCTATTGCGCGTAACCCATGGGGGGCCTTTAGCACGCTGGGAACCCTGCCCTACCGCTACACCGCAGACTTTATTCTTGTCGCTATGCCCATGTTTATGCTTATGGGCGAAATTACCTACCATTCCGGCTTAAGCCGCGATCTTTTTGACGCAGCCAACAAATGGCTGGGCCGACTGCCCGGCGGCCTTGCCTGCGCTTCTGTTGGCGGTTGTGCCGGCTTTGGCGCTGTATGCGGCGACTCCCTTGCAACAGTCGTCACTATGAGCTCCGTGGCTCTGCCCGCCATGCGCGAAGCAAATTATGACCCTGCCCTTGCCACAGGCGCTCTGGCAGCCGGCGGTACCTTGGGTATTCTTATCCCACCCAGCATGGGCTTCATTTTTTATTCTATTATTACAGAAGAATCCATTTCCAAGCTTTTTATAGCAGGCATTATGCCCGGGCTTTTACTGGCCGCCATTTTTATGGCTATTATCGCCATACAGGTTATCCGTAAGCCAGAAATGGCCCCTAAGTCCCCCCAATACACCATGCACGAAAAACTTATGTCCATTGTGGGGCTTATCCCCATTGCCCTTTTGTTTGTGCTTGTGGTGGGCGGCATTTTGCAAGGCTTTTTTACCCCGGGAGAAGGCGGCGCCGTGGGTGCCATGGGCGCCTTTTTGTACGCTTTGGCCCGCAGACGTATCACCTACAACCAGCTTAAGCAGTCCCTTGTTTCCACTGCTATTATGTGCGGCAAGATATTCCTTATTTTTGTTGGCGTGTATATTTTTGGTAACTTTCTGGCTGCCTCCCGCCTGCCCAACCTTCTGGCAGATACTATTATTGGGCTGGAAGTAAACCGTTACCTTGTCCTTGCTTTTATTGTTCTTATTTATATTTTCCTTGGCTGTATTATGAATATCCTGCCTATGATGATGCTAACCCTGCCCTCCATATACCCCACTGTGCAGGCCCTTGGCTTTGACGGTATATGGTTTGGCGTGGTGTGCGTTATTGTTATGGAAATGGGGATGATTACACCACCTGTTGGCATGAACGTGTTTACTATGTCTTCCCTGGCCACAGATATACCCATGTCTACTGTGTTCCGAGGGGTTATGCCCTTCTTCTTTGGTATGCTTATTTGTGTGCTGCTTGTCACCCTTTTCCCCGCTATCGCCCTCTGGCTCCCGGGTATTATGTAAGGCAAAAAAAGAGGGGGGAGGTAGAAGGCGGGGAGGTTCTCCCCCCCTTGCCTTGCCTCCTACAAAACATACACAAGCGCGGGAAGGAAGGAAAAGCCAACAATTATAAGCGCAAAAAGGTGATTCCAGTCCCATATCCGGCGCCCGCCAAAACAACAGAACGGATCAAAGGGCAGGGAGTGGTAGGGGAGAAAAAGCATCCCCAGAAGCGCAAGAGCGTGAAAAAATGGGTGCACATGCTGAAAAAGCATACCAAAGCCTGTCAGCGCAAAAAGAGTAGCCCAGTGAAGGAGGGCAAGAATGCCCATACTTTGCCGGAAGGCAAGGGTGTTTTCGTATTTTTCCGGGTAAAGATGCCCCACAAGGGGGAAGGATAGCCCAAAACAGCTGGCAAGAAGGGAAGGCAAGATACCCCCGCGGGTTGTGTCAAAAAACCAGGCACGGGTATCTAAAAGGCTTATCAGGCGGGTAATAACAAGCGGGATAAAAAGAAGGCAGGCAAGGGCTGCCAGAATAGGGAAGATTTTTTGCCCGTAAAAGAAAAAAGCGGGCAGAAAAACCAAAAAATTAAGGCCGGCGTAGGCAAAAAAGCGCCCTGATTTGCAGCCTGTGCCAGCAGTACCCCAAAGGCGGTACCCCGGGATAAGGCAAAGGTAAGAAGAAAACCACACACGCAGCATGCCTAAAAAACCATAAAGCTGGTACAGGCGAAAAAAAGAAAGAAGAGAGTAGCCGCATTTTTCCATAGAATGCCAGGAGGCCACATTGTCGTCCCGCACAAGCGAAGTGACGGAATGGCAGCCGGAAGCAAGCAGGTGATCTGTCACCGCTTTATACACAGTGCTGCCAATACCTTTAGCTTCCCAGCCTTTTTTTACAAACCCTGTTTCCAAATAGCCCACGTGCTGACCATTGGCTAACACCCATGTTTTATAGGTGGCGCCTCCCACAATTTCATTACCCGCCATGGCTACAAGGGCGTTTGTGGGTTTAGGGAGGAACAGGCGTTCAAAGCCATCAAAACTTTGGCGGGCAAGGGCGCGGATGGCGGCGGCTTCTTCAGGCAGCATAGCACGCAGGGTAATATCCATACAATTTCCTTCAGGTTAACAAAAGAGAGGGCAAAAAGAATGTGTCTGTCAGGACGGGTTATCCACAAAGGGGTTAAAGTACCCAAAAGCAAGGCCCGGGCAGGCTTTTTTCAGTCGTTTTTTAAAGTTTAAAAGGCCCACAGCCGGCCCAAAAGGGATGCCGTCCATAAGTTCCCAGTAAAGGTCTGGGTCAATATTCAGGTTACGCAACTGGATAAAATTCACCCCGCAGGTGGTGATAAGTTCTGTAAGGGCGGCTATTTCTTCTTCGCAGTCAGTAATACCGGGAAAATAGAGCAAATTCAAAGAAACAAAAACATTGTGACCGCGGGCAACCCGGATAGAAACCCGCACATCGTCCCATTTGTAGTTGGGCCTGTAATAACGGGCGTACACATCTTCGCGCGCGCTGTTCATACTGACACGCAGGGAGGTAAGGCCGGCAACAGCAAGGGCTTCTACCGCACCCGGCAAAGACGCATTGGAATTAAGGTTCACCGTGCCCTGCCCGCCGGATTCTCTGTACATACGGACAGCACGCTCCAGCGTGGCGGCTTCAGTAAGAGGTTCCCCTTCGCAACCCTGGCCAAAGGAAAAAATGGGGTGGGGTTCATTTTTGGAATGGTGTTGCATAACTTCTACAATTTCTTCTGCTGTAGGCGTAAAAGTCATACGATTTTGCGGAGTTGCACAAATTTTACTGCCCTGTTCCTGTTGAGAAATACAGCCAATACACCGGGCATTACACACATGGGAAACAGGCAGAGGCGCTTCGTACCTGCCTAAAGCCAAATTCCGGGCCGCGGGGCATGCATAACGCAAAACACAGTTTTGCATAAGGTGCACCATAAGGCGGTTATTGGGGTATTGTTCCATAAGGGTTTTGGCGGCTTTTTCCACTTTTTTGCGGGAAATATCCGCAAAAACCTGACGTTTGTCTTCGTCCACACGTTTGGCTGCCACATAAAAATCATCGCCAACCATACCCACGGCTGCGTAGGCAAAAAGAGGCAGTACAGGGGCGTTTTCTTCTTTTTCATACACAGGGTGGCCAGTCAGGGTGTACCCGGGGGCAACAAAAGCGGCAACTGCTACCCCGCCTTCTTCTAAGGTCACACTTTCGCCTGTTTCCGGGTCAAGGCCCACGGCACGCCGCATAGGCAAAAGGAAAAGCTCACTTTCTTCCGGCAACAGGATAAGTTCATCCGGCTTGGGTAAGGCCCAGGCACTGCCCTGCCGCGTGAGCATAAGCAGGTCGGGGTCATCGTAAATATTGCCGGAGGCATCGGCAAAAAGCATGCGGGGGCGTTCACTGGGGGGCATAATTTCTCCGTAACATATTGAAAAAACAGAATCCTTGCAAAAGACAAAAAAACACGATAAAAACAATACAGCCTTAAAATCATGCGTAAAGGCCAAGGGGGCATTATGTCAATGGCATTGTTTTTGTTGTTTTTTTTATTTTTCTTTCTGGGCATGTTCCTGCTTTTTTCTTTTAGTCTGAAACGGCAGGAAAAAAATCAGGAAGAACTTCTGCGGGAACAAAAAGCCATGCGCCATGCCTTAGAGCGCCTTGCCCGCCTTGTGGAAAAAACTTTTGAGGAGCTACCCGTGCAGGAAGCACCGCAGCGTGCTGAAACAGAAAAAAAACAACCACAAAACCAAAACAGCCAAAGCCCAACAGAAGCGCACAGCCCCGCGGCACAAAGTGCGCCGGAACATCTGGAGCTGGGGTTGGATCAAAAATCCCATGTGGCAGGCAAAAGCACAGCCAATGCCCCCGGCGGGCTGCCAGAGCTCAAACTATAAAACTGCGGAAAGAAAAGCAAGTTTTAAGGCAAAGGGAATAAAATCTGCCACCAAAAAAAAAATTTAATGGGAGTTGCCCTAAAGAGTTTTTTTTAATACCCGATAACAAAGGTGAGAACTTTTTTTTAGGGTCTTGTTCCATAGTGGAACAACCCGTATAAAGGCATGTGGTGTATGGACGCAATTTCAGCCATAGATTACCAAAGCATAGGCGGTATTGAACTTAGTTTTGATACCCGCTCAGACAGCAAGGAGCAGAATAAACGCTCCGGCTTTTCTATTGCCGCGGCTAATCCTGAAAAAAACACGGACGCCACAGGCCTGAAACTGGACCCTGAAAAACAGAAAATTGTCCAGTAAATGAAAGCCCGTGTCGCAGAGGTGCGCGCACACGAGCTATCCCATATTGCCGCAAGCGGTGGCCATGCCAAGGGT